>NZMV01000024.1 GCA_002694645.1 Crocinitomicaceae bacterium
AATAATTTCATTCCTAAATGCCTTGCCAATTTGAGCTATGCCAAAAGGAAGTTTTTTTCTACCCGTTTTTTGAACATTTAAGTAGTTCACAAATATGCCTTGAGCAGTCTCTGGTCTAAGATAAATAGTAGATGANTCTTGTGCTAATGANCCTAATTCGGTTCCAAACATNAAATTAAATTGCCTCACATCNGTCCAGTTTTTTGATCCGCTTATTGGACAGGAAATGCCAAGTTCAATAATGAGGTTGTAAATNTCNTTAAGATTTTCACTGTTTAATGCATCAGACATCTTATGATTAATTTCTTGAATCTGNTTATTTCTTCTTAAAATATTNGGATTNGTACTTANAAAGGTTTCTTGATCAAATGATTCGCCAAATCGTTTTCTAGCTTTTGAAATATCTTTTTCATTTTTATCCTGAATCCTAGAAATATGATCCTCAATTAACACATCCGCACGATATCTTTTTTTAGAATCTNTATTATCTATTAAAGGGTCATTAAATGCATCTACATGTCCTGAAGCCTTCCAAGTTGTTGGGTGCATGAAAATGGCTGCATCTAGTCCAACTATATCTTTATTCATTTGAACCATTGATTTCCACCAATATTTTTTAATGTTATTCTTGAGCTCTACTCCATTTTGACCATAGTCATAGGTGGCACTTAGTCCATCATAAATCTCACTACTTGGGAATACAAAGCCAAATTCTTTGGCGTGACTTACGATTCTTTTAAACTTATCTTCATTCATAATCACACATTCAATAATTTCCAACAAAAATAAAACTTCAAATGAAAGAACTATATTTAACTTACTCAATTTCTACAGTTTAATTACTATGATTGAAATAGATGATAAAATTATTTCTGANGATATTCTAGAAGAGCAATTTGTATGTGATCTTAGCCAATGTAAGGGAGCNTGTTGTGTTGAAGGCGATGCAGGAGCTCCTTTAGAAAAAGAAGAAATTAANATTTTGGAGGAAATTTACCCAGTNGTAAAGTCTGAAATGAGACAACAAGGAATTGATGCTGTTGAAAAAGAGGGGTTNTATTATTTGGATGATTTTGGAGAACCGGTAACAACTCTTGTTAATAATAAAGAATGTGCTTTTGTGGTGTTTGATAAAAATAATATTGCAAAATGTGCAATTGAAATTTCAAGTAGAAAAAACAAGACTGATTTTATAAAACCNATTAGTTGCCATTTATACCCAATTCGNGTNAAAGAATATGAANGTTTTCAGGGAATTAATTTACATAAATGGCACATTTGCGAACCCGCCTGTGAATGCGGTAAAGACTTAAAGATTCCAGTTTTTAAATTTCTTAAAGAACCTATAATAAGAAAATGGGGAGTTGAATTTTTTAACCAGTTAAACCATGTTTTTGAAAAGTTTTTCAGGAAAAAGTCAACTTAAAATAATATTTTGATTTATTTCTGTTTTTCTCTAATTCGTTTTAAGCTGAAATTGTTTGNCCATATCTTATTGTTATTAACACCTTATTTTTAATAAACGAAACTGATCAAACTCCACGTAATTATTTACAAAAACTAACTTTATANTCCTTTNAAATAGTTCTTTATTTGGTCAAAATTTTTGTAAATCATATGAATTTCAATGCGTTATAAAGTTATTATTATGCTTTGTTGAAAACTATTAAAAATGTGTATTAAAATAGCTTGTTAAAAGCCTAATTATTTTAAACATTTGTAGTCCGCTAATAGTTTTTTAGTAGGCACTCAAAACACTTATTTAACANTAATTTTTTTAAAAAACGCAAGTTTTTTAATGTAGAATTTTTTGCCCTNTAAAAAGCTATTTATTAAAAACATATTAAAAAAAAACTACATGGAAAAAAAAGTATCAGCAGTTAAAAAAGTAGTAAATCAAGAAGTTGATTTACAGAAAGATTTAGATAAAAACTTACACGTTGAGGANCCNATACTTAAAGAGAATCCTAATAGATTTGTGTTGTTCCCTATCCAACATGCTGATATATGGGAGATGTACAAAAAACAAGAAGCTAGCTTTTGGACAGCTGAAGAATTAGATCTCTCTCCAGACTTGATTGACTGGGAAAGTAAACTGAACGATGACGAGCGTTTTTTCATCAAACACGTTCTTGCATTTTTTGCAGCTTCTGACGGAATTGTTAATGAAAACTTAGCAGAAAATTTCCTTAGCGAAGTACAATACACTGAAGCCAAGTTTTTTTATGGTTTTCAGGTNATGATGGAAAATATACATTCAGAAACGTATTCGCTTTTGATTGATACTTACATTAAAGATACTAAAGAGAAAAATTATTTATTCAATGCTATAGAAACGTTTGATCCTGTTAAGAAAAAAGCGGATTGGGCCTTGAAGTGGATAGAAAATGGCAATTTTGCCCAAAGAATTATTGCCTTTGCTGCTGTAGAAGGAATTTTCTTTTCCGGCTCATTTTGTTCTATTTTTTGGTTGAAGAAAAGAGGGCTAATGCCGGGACTCACCTTTTCAAATGAATTGATTTCTAGAGACGAAGGTTTACATTGTGATTTTGCCTGTATGCTATACAACAACCACATGGTAAACAGATTAGAAAAATCAGAAGTAGAAGAAATAATTAAAGAAGCTGTAGAAATAGAAAAAGAATTTATCACTGAAGCACTGCCCGTAAGGTTAATAGGTATGAATTCAAAATTAATGAGTCAATATATTGAATTCGTTGCTGATCGTCTTTTGGCAGAGTTAGGAAATGAAAAAATTTACAACGTTTCTAACCCATTTGATTTTATGGATATGATCAATTTACAAGGTAAAACCAACTTTTTTGAGAAAAGAGTAGGTGAGTACCAAAAAGCAGGTGTGCTGAATAATAATAACGATACTAGCTTTAACCTTGATGCCGATTTTTAAACTTATTAATAAATAAATATGTATGTAGTTAAGAGAGACGGTAGAAGAGAATCCGTCAAATTTGATAAGATTACCGCCAGAATTAAAAAACTTTGTTATGGTCTCAATCCGTTAGTGACACCAGAGAAGGTGGCAATGAAGGTAATAGAGGGGTTGTACGATGGGGTTACAACAAGTGAGCTGGATAATTTAGCAGCAGAAGTGGCTGCAACTAATACTATTACTCACCCTGACTATGCTTTACTAGCTTCAAGAATTGCAGTTTCTAATCTACATAAGAATACCAAAAAGTCTTTTTCAGAAACTGTGAAAGACTTGTATGAATACATTGACCCTAAAACAAATGAAAAAGCACCCTTAATTTCGGATGAGGTATATAGTGTCATCAAGAAAAATGCGGATGTATTAGATTCAACTATTATCTATGATCGTGATTTCAGATACGATTTTTTTGGATTTAAAACGTTAGAGAGGTCATATTTATTGAAGTTAAATGGTGAAGTAGCTGAAAGACCCCAACAAATGTTGATGAGAGTAGCTATTGGTATTCACACTGATGATATTGATTCTGCTATAGAAACNTATAATTACATGAGNGAAGGTTGGTTTACACACGCTACGCCAACATTATTTAATTCAGGTACTCCAAANCCACAAATGTCATCTTGCTTTTTATTAACCACAAAAGAAGACAGTATTTCTGGAATTTATGATACTCTNAAGCAGTGTGCCCAAATTTCGCAATCTGCTGGTGGTATTGGNCTTTCAATACATGANATTAGAGCTACAGGTTCCTATATAAAAGGTACCAATGGTACTTCAAATGGTATCGTACCTATGTTAAGAGTCTTTAATGATACTGCAAGATATGTCGATCAAGGAGGAGGAAAAAGNAAGGGTTCATTTGCTATTTATGTAGAACCATGGCATGCTGATATTTTNGACTTTTTAGANCTNAAAAAGAATCATGGAAAAGAAGAACAGCGTGCTAGAGATCTTTTTTATGCTCTTTGGATTCCAGATCTATTTATGAAAAGGGTTGAAGAGAATGGCGACTGGACATTGATGTGTCCACATGAATGCCCAGGCTTATCTGATACGTATGGNAAGAAGTTTGAAAAATTGTACAAGAAGTACGAATCGGAAGGTAAAGGAAGAAAGACCATGAAAGCGCAAGAACTGTGGTTTAAGATTTTAGAAAGCCAGATNGAGACAGGTACGCCATATATGTTATACAAAGATGCAGCTAANGAAAAGTCTAATCAAAAGAATTTGGGAACTATNAAATCTTCTAATTTATGTACAGAAATAATTGAATATACAGCTCCTGATGAGGTAGCAGTTTGTAACCTCGCCTCCATTGCTTTACCCAAATTTGTTATAGATGGGAAGTTTGATCATGAAAAGTTATTCAATGTAACGTATAGAGTAACCAGAAATCTTGATAAAGTAATNGATGCTAATTATTACCCNGTNCCAGAGGCAAGAAACTCCAATATGAGACATAGGCCAATTGGTATAGGAGTNCAAGGATTAGCTGATGCATTTATTTTAATGAGACATGCTTTTGATTCTCCTGAGGCAAAGCAATTGAATAAAGAAATTTTTGAAACTATTTATTATGCTGCTGTAACTGCTTCAAAAGATCTTGCAATAGAGAACGGTCCCTATGAAACTTGGAAAGGTTCTCCTATATCAAATGGTGTTTTTCAATTTGATATGTGGAAAGTAAAGCCTACCGATCGNTGGGAATGGGATCTATTGAGAGAAGAAGTAAAAAAGCACGGAGTAAGAAATTCNTTATTACTTGCGCCAATGCCTACAGCTTCTACAGCTCAGATACTAGGAAATAATGAATGTTTTGANCCGTATACTTCTAATATTTATACGAGAAGAGTTCTTTCNGGTGAGTTTATTATCGTCAATAAGCATTTGTTAAGAGACTTNGTAAAGTTGGGCATTTGGAACGACAGNCTAAAAAANAAATTAATGGCATCAAATGGTTCCATACAAAACATTGATGAGATTCCAGAAAACATCAAGGAATTATACAAAACAGCTTGGGAAATTTCGCAGAAAGAAATATTAGACATGGCTGCTGATAGGGGCGCGTATATTGATCAGTCCCAATCACTCAATATTTTCATGGAGAATGCCAACTTTGCAAAACTAACTTCCATGCATTTTTACGGATGGAAAGCAGGCTTGAAAACGGGGATGTATTATCTCAGAACAAAATCTGCTACTGATGCTATTAAGTTCACATTAGATAAAGCAGCTATTTCAGAACCAGTGGCTAAGACAGAAGAAGAGAGAATGGCCGAAATTAGTTGTTCATTAGACGACCCTGATAACTGTGTTTCTTGCGGTTCATAATAACTATGAACATTTATTTAGTTATAAAAAAAGCCCACAATCGTGGGCTTTTTTATTATTGTATGGAGGATATTTTATTTAATTCCCTTAAAAACAGAAGTTCCAGCACCAAATACATTATTCTCACCATAGGGAGACCCTTTTCCATCCGCGTAACCTTTCCATTTTACAAGCTCAATATAATTAGGAGATCTTGTAAGCTGTTGTTGAACTAACCTGATTTCTTCAGCTCTTCCTTCCGCTCTAAGAATAGCAGCATTTTTTTCACCTTCTGCTTTTTTAATTTCAGCATTTGCTAGGTATTGTTGCTCCTCTTCTAATTCTTTAGCTTTTTGATTTCGCTGTTTTTGTGTTTCTTTTTCAGTAATGGCAATTTTCACATTTTCAGGTAGATTAACATCTGCGATTTCACAAAAGTTATAAGTAATAAAGTTTTCGGGAAATTCAGCTTGAAACATATTATCCATTTCCGTTTCTAATGCCTCTCTTTTTGTGGAGTAGATTTCTTCATAGGTGTATCTGCCTATTACATCCTTTATAACACCTCTAACTTTCGCATCAACAAATGAGTTTTCGTATGCTTTTCCGTGTTTTAAATGTAAATTTGGCGTTTTACCCTGCATAGGATTGTAATTAATTGTCACATCTATTCCTATTTCCATTCCGTTTTTTTCCATCACTTTTGATTCGTAATTTCTACTTTGTTGTAATACATTGTACGTAATCATTTCGTTCCATGGCATAATAAAATAGGTCCCCTCAGAATAGTTTTCACTTGTGTCAATTCCACCGGTATAAGGTCTATAGACAAATCCTTCTTCTCCTGGATCAATATCTGTCCAAGACATGAAAAATATAATAATAAATATGGCTCCTATTCCACCAAATAAGGCGGTCTTTAAGATGTTTTTTGGTTCTATTTCGATTTCGCTCATAATGGTATGTTATTTTTAATTGTTTTTAGGTTTAGATTTTATAGTCTTATATGCATAGTATATGCTTAATACGTCTATCAGTAATGCAAGTAATTTTATAATTGGACCTGTTTTAATGATATACTTGAATGTCAAAATAAGCAGCAAAGCTACTAAAGCAATGCTTAAAATTACATTCAGGATATATTTATTGTTGTTCATGTTAAATCATTTTTTTTGGATCGACCCAACTATCATAGTCTTCAGCTGTAACATAACCCAAATTTATAGCTTCTTCTTTTAGTGTTGTTCCATTTTTATGAGCTGTATTTGCTATTTCCGCTGCCTTGTAATAACCAATTTTTGTATTTAGTGCTGTGACTAGCATCAAAGAGTTATTTAATAATCTATCTATATTTTTAAAGTTAGGTTCTATTCCGGTTGCACAATGATTATTGAAGGAAACACATGCATCACCTATAAGCTGGGCACTTTCTATCAAGTTTCTAGCAATCATGGGTTTAAATACATTCAATTCATAATGCCCTTGTGTTCCTCCAACAGAGAGCGCAACATCATTTCCCATTACTTGCGCACATACCATAGTCAGCGCTTCACATTGAGTTGGATTCACTTTTCCAGGCATGATAGATGAGCCAGGTTCATTTGCAGGGATGATTATTTCTCCAATACCTGATCTAGGACCAGATGCTAATAATCGTATATCATTTGCAATTTTATTTAATGATACTGCAATTTGTTTAAGTGCTCCATGTGTTTCAACCATAGCATCGTGGGCGGCTAATGCCTCAAATTTATTTTCTGCACTTATAAAGGGTAACCCACTTATTGACGCAATTTGAGATGCTACTTCTTCACTGTAACCTTTTGGTGTATTTAGNCCTGTTCCTACAGCTGTTCCACCTAATGCCAATTCGCTCAAATGATGNAGAGTGTTTTTAAGNGCTTTAAGTCCATGATTTAATTGCGAGACATAACCAGAAAATTCCTGACCAATTGTTAAAGGAGTAGCATCCATAAGGTGGGTTCGGCCAATCTTTACCACATCCATAAATTTCTTCGATTTTTCAGAAAGTGTATCTCTTAATACTTCAATTCCAGGAATCGTATTTTCTATGATTATTTTGTAACTCGCAATATGCATGGCTGTTGGAAAAGTATCATTTGAGGATTGAGACTTATTNACATCNTCATTGGCCTGTAATGCTTTTGGTCCTGAATCTAAATTCCCACCATTNAAAACGTGTGCTCTATTTGCNATNACCTCATTTACATTCATATTACTTTGAGTTCCAGATCCAGTTTGCCAAACTACTAATGGGAATTGATCATCTAANTCCCCCTTGAGGATTTCATCACATACTTGAGAAATGAGTTTCATCTTTTTTTCTTCCAGCACTCCAAGCTTTGAATTGGTGATAGCAGCTGCTTTTTTTAATACTGCGAAGGCATGTATGATTTCAATGGGCATTGACCCAGAAGGTCCGATCTTGAAATTATTTCTAGACCGTTCAGTTTGAGCTCCCCAATATTTGTCTGAAGGCACCTTAATTTCACCAATGGTATCTTTTTCAATTCTGTAACTCATTTCTAAATTTTATTACTAATTTCGTTAAAAATTCAAATTTAGTATATATGTCTTTAGGGGTAGCTATTTTCTTATTTTTCTTTGGTATGGCTTTTTGGGTACTTTTATTCCTGTTTGGTTTTATTGGAGCTTGGGTGAATTGGGGTTTAATTGATATTACTAAGGCTCAATTAGCTAAAAGAGGTCTGATTAAAGACGTTTAGTCCATAATAGACATAAAATTTTCAGCTGGTCTTCCTATGGTGGCTCTACCCTCGCGTTCAAGTATCGGCCTTTCTATCAATTTTGGATGTTCTATCATTTTTATAATTAGTTGATCATCGTTTAGCTTTTTTCCCTTAATTTCAGTCTTGTATATCGTCTCGTTTTTTCTCATTAATTCGTCAGGTCTCATATCAAGCTTTTCTAGAATGGATCTAAGTTCGTGATGAGTTAGTCTTTCTTTAAGGTATTCTCTTATTTCGGGTTGAATATTCCTATCCTTTAAGAAGGTTAATCCCTCTCTAGATTTTCTGCATCTTGGGTTGTGATAATATATCATAATTAAACTGATTTTCCGTATGTCATGAGAAATGAATTTAAAAAAGGTTGTAGATCTCCATCAAGTACCTTAAATGGATCATTACTTTGAAAATTAGTTCGGTGATCCTTTACTCTTTTATCGTCTAGTACATAGCTTCTTATTTGTGAACCCCATTCAATTTTCATTTTTCCTGCTTCAATTTCATCTTGTTTTTCTCTTCTTTTTCTTAATTCTACTTCATAAAGTTGTGATTTCAAGAGTTGCATGGCTTTTTCTCTATTACCTAACTGAGACCTCGACTCTGTATTTTCTATAACAATTCCGCTAGGAGCATGCTTTAGACGAACACCGGTTTCTACTTTATTAACATTTTGTCCACCAGCGCCACCGCTTCTGAATGTATCCCAACTGATATCGGCAGGATTGATTTCTATTTCAATAGTATCATCAACACTTGGATACACATAAACAGAAGAGAATGAAGTCATTCTTTTACCCTGAGCGTTAAAAGGGCTAACCCTAACTAATCTGTGCACACCATTTTCTCCTTTTAAATATCCGAATGCAAACTCACCAGAAATTTCTAATGTGACCGTTTTAATACCTGCAACATCTCCGTCTTGACATTGAAGTTCTTTAATTTTAAATCCATTTTTCTCTCCCCACATTAAATACATCCTCATTAGCATTGAACTCCAATCACAGCTTTCAGTACCACCAGCACCTGCGGTTATCTGAAGCACAGCATCGAGGTGATCTTCTTCAGAAGATAGCATATTTTTAAGCTCAAGCTCTTCTAATTTTTCAATCATGGATTCAAATTGCTGATTGACTTCTTCTTCAGTTACTTCACCTTCTTTGAAAAAATCAAATAAAACTTCTGTATCTTCAAGAGACATTTTTAAATTATCATAGGTATTAACCCAAAATTTTTTTTGTTTAATTCCCTTTAGTACTAATTCTGCTTTCTTTGGATCGTTCCAAAATTCTGGATCTTGTGTGATTAATTCTTCCTCTTTAATGGATTCTCTTTTTTCATCCACGTCAAAGATACCCCCTTAACGCTTCCAGGCGATCATGTGTATTTTTAATTTGCTCTTGAGAAATCATAAATAAAAATTAGGTACAATTTTAATAATTATTTTAACGAAGTTTGATTTCAAATCCAGATTTAATTTCATAGCCTGAAAGGTGTTTATTTCTCTTTTTAAGTTTTTTCAATTTTATACCATAAAGTTGCGAAATTGATCTTATACTTTCACCATTTTTTGTTATATGAGCCTCTACCTTTCCTTTGTTCTTTTTAGGTTGAATAAATATTTTTTCGCCCTTTGTAAGTTCATACTCATCTTCAATATCATTGTATTTGTATAGTTGCCATAACCTCATGTCAAATTCTTTTGCAATTTCCAACAGTGTTTCTCCTTCCTTACTAATTACATATTTAATTCGGTTAGGGTGTAGATATACATTTCTTGAAAATTCAGTAAGAATGCTTTGAGTTTCTTTCACCTTGTCAAGTTCGTACAGTTGGTTTTCTTCAATTAATTTTATGAGCAAATCAGCATATTTTTTATTAGTGGCATAACCAGCTGTTTTTAACCCTTTTGCCCATGCTTTATAGTCTGTAATTTTAAAATCAAATAAAAAAGCATATCGATTGTATTTTTTTAGAAATAAAGAATGGTCTTCAAATGAAGCTAAAGCATTTTCATATTTTCTAAAACATTCATTTTTTTTATCATCGTCCTCATATATTTTTTTGCCATCCCAGTTGTGACATTTTATACCAAAATGATTATTGCCTTTAACCGCTAATCTGGAATTCCCATTACTACTTTCTAAAATCCCTTGAGCCATGGTAATACTAGCAGGAATCTTATGTTTATGCATCTGAATAATAGCATCTTTACGGTATTGCTCAATATATTGCTCTCTTGTCATGTTTTGACCAATAACAGAAACACAAATGAGAAGATATATAATTGTGGTTTGATATTTTTGAACCTTTAGATTCACCAAATAATTAACGCTTAAATTCAGCTCAAATGACACCAAATTTCAAATACAAAAAGAAGTTTGATTATTAATTTGCTAATGTAGTTTTGTTGAAATCGTACATTTTTTGAAAGTTGTTTTCGATGTAATTACCAACTATAACAATATCTGCGCCTGCTTTCCAACAATCGATCATTTGTTCTTGACTTTTTACACCACCGCCTACAAACAGGGGAACTTTAGTTGTTTTTTTAACGGTACTTATCATTTTACTACTAATAGGATCTATAGAACCTGAGCCAGTATCCATGTAGATAAATTTAAGTCCAAGTTGAACACCTGCTAGTGCTGTAGCAGCGGCAATGTCATGTTTATGCTTTGGAATAGGTAAAGATTCGCTCATGTAAATAGCTGAAGTTATGGAATCGGATTCAATCAACATATATCCACAGGG
Source organism: Crocinitomicaceae bacterium (assembly GCA_002694645.1). GTDB lineage: Bacteria > Bacteroidota > Bacteroidia > Flavobacteriales_D > Parvicellaceae. The sequence goes on from NZMV01000024.1 coordinate 10,783, forward strand.
TAAAATCTCTAAATTGGATTTTTGAAGCTTAAAAGCTGTTTTCACATGTTGACCTATTAGTAGGTCAGGATTTCTACCACTGATTAAACTGAGAAGTAAAATTGCATCTGCCTGAGAACTTATCTGCTGATTATTTCCAGGAAACAATATTACTTTTTTGGACGAAAGTTCATGGATTATTTTTAAATAGGTTTGAAAAAAATTATGATTGATTAGACTGCCACCAACTAAGATATAATCACATGATGAACGGTTAGCCATAATAACAAAATCCGAAAGTTGATCAATTGATATTTTATCTGGATCAATTAATATCCCCCATAATTTTTCTCCTTCTTGACTTCTTTTGTATATCTCAGACGATAACATTAACTTCTTCTCTGTAATTTATATTAAATGCTAAAAAGTAACTTTCAAAGTTTAGAACTTTGATGGTAGAATTAAATTTTATTTCAGGATGTTCACAATAGCCAGAGAAAAATTCGCCATTTTTTTTGATAGTTAAGTGCTCTTTAAAGTGTATGTCTTTTCTGCCGTTAATTTTAAATAGAACTTCTTTTGAACACCAATTTTGAATTAATTTTTTATTTGATTTTCCTGATGTAAAATCGTCATCATTAAGAAATTTATGTTTTATCTGTGTGGCATCCCTCTTAGTAGATTCTATGTCAATTCCACAAGGGTATTTGGCAATAATCATGGCTACAAGGTTTTGAGTATGTGCTACGGAAACAAACTTTTCATTTCCTCTAATGAAAGGCTTGTCATCTTCTAGATATAATTCATCCCCAGGTGCTAATTGTTCGAAAAGAAGTTTCGTTGCATGAATTTGGATTTTTCTAAAATTATTCTTGTAAGCGTCAAGATCTGCATGATAACAGGGGTGTAACACTCTACTAAATTCGGGATTATATTCATGATTAGCTATTTTCCAAATTCCAATATTAAATTTGGACTTGTCTATGAATTGAATTAAAGGCAAAGTGTTTTTTTTATGCTTAATTAAATGTATGTTTTTTATTTAACAATCTGAATTAGAAACAAAAAATATTTTTTTTGCNCACATATAAACCTTACTCTTTACATTTGTTACAATCAATATCAATTTCATTGATGGAAAATAATTCTAACAATATAATTAATGTAANCCAAGTTGAGNATACNAATCTTAGTNAGGAGGAAAAAATCAATNTGATTGAAGATCATTTTAGGTCTATAATGGAAATNCTTCAACTCGATACGNAAGATCAGAGTTTAAAAGACACTCCAAATCGAGTGGCTAAAATGTATGTNAATGAGTTGTTTGAGGGGTTAGATCCAAATCAAGCACCATCCATTTCAAAATTTGAAAACTCATTTGACTACAGNGGATGTATTTTAGAAAAAAATATTCCTTTCTTTTCTCTTTGTGAACATCATTTTGTTCCCATTAAAGGAGTTGCTCATGTAGCATATTTTGCTAATGAAAAAATCATAGGGTTATCTAAAATCAATAGAATTGTAAATTACCTTTCAAAAAAACCTCAAGTTCAAGAAAAACTAACAGTTGAAATTGTAGATTACCTAAAAAATATTTTAGATACTGAAGACGTAGCTTGTGTTGTTGAGGCAGAACATCTCTGNGTNAGTATGAGAGGAATTAAAGATGTCAAAAGCCTAACGACTACTGCAGAGTATAGCGGGAAATTTAATATAGATGCTGTCAAGTTGGAATTATTAAGCATGATTAACAAAGGAGATGAATAATACCATATACATCAAGAATAGCCTCACTGGCAAAAAAGAAAAATTTGTACCAATACATAAAGACTTCATTGGTGTATATGTCTGTGGTCCTACCGTATATAGTGATGTACATCTTGGTAATTGCAGAACATTTATCTTTTTTGATACTATGGTGAGGTATTTTAAGTTCTTAGGATATAAAGTGAGGTATGTGAGAAATATAACCGATGTGGGACATTTAGAAAACGATGCTGATGAAGGAGAGGATAAGATTGTAAAGAAGGCAAAATTGGAGCAGTTAGAGCCCATGGAAATTGCACAGAAGTACACGCTAAATTTCCGAGAAGTAATGAGTTGTTTTAATGCGCTTTCTCCGGATATAGAACCCACTGCAACAGGGCATATTTCTGAACAAATAGAAATGATAAGCGATATCATAAAGAATGGTTATGCATATGAAGTGAATGGATCTGTTTACTTTAACGTTAAAAAATACATTGATGATGGGTATGATTATGGAGAGCTTAGTGGAAGAAATACAGATGATTTGATTGCCGGGTCAAGAAATCTTGACGGACAACAGGATAAAAANTCTCCACACGATTTTGCACTTTGGAAGAAAGCGGATCACAGACATATAATGAAGTGGAGTTCACCTTGGAGTGTAGGTTTTCCCGGATGGCACTTAGAATGTTCTGCCATGAGTAACAAATATTTAGGCTCAAAATTTGATATTCACGGNGGNGGTATGGATTTAAAATTTCCACATCATGAATGTGAAATTGCTCAAGCAAAAGGAGCTAATAATGAACAGCCAGTTAATTATTGGATACACTCAAACATGTTGACATTAAATGGNAAAAGAATGTCTAAATCTACTGGTAATACCATTTTACCATTTGAGTTATTTTCCGGTTCATCAACTCATTTAACCCAAGGTTTTAGCCCTTCAGTAGTTCGGTTTTTCATGTTACAAGCACACTATGGTGGTATTTTAGACTTTTCAAATGATGCTCTTGTAGCTTCGGAAAAGGGNTTTCGTAAATTATTAACAGCTTTAGAAACACTCAACAATCATTCATTTAAAGAAACAGACATCGATAAAATTATGGAAACTAAAATTGTTTCATTATGTGATTCTTGTTATGAAAATATGAATGACGATTTCAATACACCTAAAGTAATTGCATCTTTATTTGAGTTGGTAAGCCTTATTAACGGTTTTAGCTCTAATAACAAGTGGAAAATTTCGAAAAACACATTTGAAAAATTAATTCATACTTTTAGTGGTTTTGTNGAAGAGATTCTCGGCTTAAAAAATGATTACTCTGGTNATAATAATCTTACTAAAAAGCTCATTGAAATGATATTAAATATTAGAAGTGATGCTAAGGCTAACAAAAATTATCAGATTTCNGANCAGATAAGGGATGAACTGAACAAAATTGGAATTGAAATCAAGGATGGGAAAGACAATACCACTTATTCAATAAATGATTAATATGAGATGTTTTGTTCATTTACTGTTAATTGCGCTGCTAATCTTAAATAATGCAGTTTTTTCTCAAAGTTTAGAAGATTTATTTCATGATAAAAAAGAGATTTATTTCAAGTTTAAGTTTCAATCTGTCAATAAAACAAACAACCTTTCAAATATCATTTCAATTGATCATAAAACAAATAAGGAGAATGTGTATGCATATGCCACTAAAAATGAATTTAAAGCTTTTTTAAAATGCGGGATAGCGTATGAATTAGTTGAAGAATTAATTCCTCATTATACAAATGCATCAGGCTCAAAAAATAATTGGGACTACTATCCTACCTACAGTGAGTACACCCAAATGATGGAGCAATTTGCTGATTCTTTTCCANATATTTGCAAACTCCACAATTTAGGTACATTANCATCAGGCCGTAAAATATTGTGTGTNCAAATCTCGAGTAATGTGGGTGTAAAATCCAANAANCCCTCTTTTNTATATACATCATCCATGCACGGAAACGAATTNACAGGNTATGTCTTGATGCTAAGNTTAATAGATGACGTGCTAAGCGGATACAATACGGTGTCGGAGTATACTCAAATTGTAAATAATGTAGATTTATGGATAAATCCTTTGGCTAACCCTGACGGAGCGTATGCATCTGGAAATCATACCATCTCAGGTGCTACTAGAAATAATGCAAATGGTGTTGATCTTAATCGTAATTATCCTGATCCACAAAATGGATCAAACCCAGATGGAAATGCTTGGCAAGAAGAAACTTTAATTTTCATGGATTTAGCAGATTCAGTTCAATTTGATATGTCATGTAATATTCACACTGGAGCAGAGGTTTTTAATTATCCCTGGGATACTTGGAGT
>NZMV01000087.1 GCA_002694645.1 Crocinitomicaceae bacterium
CAAAAAAGATTATCTCACCACTCTGTGCTGATCCACGTTAATTTCAAGCATATCATTGAACCTAGTTGTATAACAAGGTGATAACTTCTCTTGCTTCAACCTCCATTTTCGATCAAAACCTTGTATAGCTAACCGAACTTTATTTCTACCCATAGAAGTATTAATGTAATCTAATGAATGCATAACACGCTGTCTCTTTAAAACATCTTGTTGATGGAAGAAGCTCAGTTGTCTTGAGTAGTCAGGTACAATGTCCCCTACTATTACTCCTGCTTTTTTGTAGTTGAATCCTTTTTTATACAACTTGCGCAATACATTTAGTGCTACTTTAGTAATTTCCATACTATCGTTTGTGGGCTCTGTGAGAATGAATTTTTGAGAAGCATTATACTGTTTAGCTCCATCCTTAAAAGGATTAGTCTTGATAAAAACGTAGATAGAACTAGCCAAACTTTTTTCCTTTCTTAATTTCATTGCACATGTAGCCGCGTAAGAAGCCACTGCCTCTCTTAACTCATGTAATTCTTTGACATCCATCCCAAATGAACGAGAAGTACAAATGTTCTTTTTTCTCGATGATTCACATTCTAATGCATAACAAGGCAGGCCTTTAAGCTCCTTTACCATTCTTAAGCCATTAACCGTCATATTTCTTTTTACCCAGGACTCATTTCCATTTGCTAAATCATAAGCGGTATAAAATCCTCTCTCCTTTAAAAATTGGGCATACTGTCTTCCTACTCCCCATAACTCATCTATAGGAAAATGCTTTAAGACCTCATTTATAGTTTTAGAATGCTTCATTACAAAAACGCCTTCTTTCTTGTATTTTTTAGCGATGTGATTTGCTACTTTAGCCAATGTTTTGGTTGGCGCTATTCCCACCGATACAGGTATACCCGTCCACTTTCTCACCTTAGTTCTTAAATCAATAGAAAACTGAAGCGGTTTTATTATCCCATCTAAATTCAAAAAGGCTTCATCAATGGAGTAGATTTCAATAGCGGGTACACCTTCTGCTAGTATACTCATTACACGATTAGATAAATCTCCATAAAGGGCAAAATTTGAAGAAAAAACGTAAACACCATTTCGATCAAATATGGATTTCATTTTAAACGCTGGAGCCCCCATTTTGATGCCTAATGCTTTGGCTTCATTACTTCGGGCTATGACACATCCATCATTGTTGGATAAGACAACAATGGGCTTGTGTTCTAACTTGGGCTGAAAAACACGTTCACAAGAGGCATAAAAATTATTACAATCGACTAATGCTATCATACCTTATGGATAATGTGTGTGACTACTCCCCAAACTTTAAAGTCTATTTCCTCTGTTATTTCTATCGGTTTAAAGGTTTCATTTTCAGGCTTTAAAAAAAGCTGACTGCCCTTTTTTTGTATTCTCTTAACCGTAAATTCTCCATCTAGTACAGCTAAGACAATCGTATTATTTTTAGGTTCTAAAGCTCGATCTACCACCATTACATCTCCACTAAAAATACCTGCATTTTGCATGGAATCTCCCGTGACACGAACACAAAAGGTAGCTGACGGGTGTTGCACCAAATACGCTTGCAGATTGAGATCTAAGTCCATAAAATCTTCGGCAGGAGAAGGGAATCCTGCTGGAACATTAGATTGATAAAATGGAATAGCTAAAGCATCTGCGTCTAAAGAATAGAAACTAAGATGCTGACTTTTATGTATGTTTTTTAATTTCCCCAAGATTTATTTTGTTAACTAAATTTCTTCTTTTTAACAAAAAAACAAAGCTGACGTTCAATAATAGTTATTCACAAAATGACACTAACCCTCATTATCTAGTAAAGGCCGATCAAGTAGTTCACCCTCGAAATCAATTTGCGTATTTCCCTCAGAAATTTTAATTACATCCTTATCAATCTTTTTAAACTCTGAGGAGGAGCGATTATAGTGATTAACCGCTGTTCCCAATGTGTTTCCTAATTTATCATGATAGGTTTTATAAGCATTGAGGTGATTACCTAACTTATCGATGTTTTTCATGATATCCTTTATGGAATTTTCAATCTTTAAATTATGCAAAGCTTTAACGGTAATCTGTAGCATGGGGAATAAGCTCATCGGAGAAACTATCATTACTTTTTTAGTGTAAGCATAGGAAACTAAGTCTCTAGAATTGATCTGAAGTGTCCCTACTCTACTATTCAATAAATCTTGATAAAGACCATCTGCAGGAATAAACATGTAAGCATAGTCTGTAGTTTTCTCAATAGGACGAATATATTTAGCTGTTTCATCAATACGTGACTTAATGTCTTCTTTAAAGCGTTTTTCTAATACTGCAATTTCAGCAGCATCAGAACTTTCAACCATTTTATTGTAATTATCTAACGAAAACTTAGCATCAACAGGTATAATATATTCACCTGCACGAACAATAGCATCTACAGCCTCACCACTAGAAAAGCTATATTGCATTTGAAAAAGTTCTGGCGGTAAAACATTGGCTAATAGATTCTCTAATTGGATTTCTCCAAGAATACCCCGCTGCTTTTGGTTACCTAGGATTTTTTCCAGTGTTTTCATCTGATTTGCAAAACTCAATACCTGTTCATTCGTCCCTTTTATTTTTTCCAATTCTTTAGTTACTTCTGTAATTACTTTATTAGAATCAGCAAATTGTTTTTGCATATCGGTTTTAGATGACTTATGAAAATCATTAATCTCTTTATTTATACCCGATAATTTTTGATCTATTTCTAATCTGCTTTTTTCAGCATCTTGACTTAACTCTTTTCTAACTTCTTGAATTTCTTTTCTCAATTCAGCATTAAGCTGAACTAATAACTCTTGAGATTGTCCACCATCTCCCTTCTTTCTCATGATTAGAAAAACAACAGCAAATAATAAAATAACTAGAATTGATATGATTAAAATATCCATAAATAATATTTAAAACGAATTTAACTAAATATGAATATATAAACACTGAACGTAATCTTTTTAAGTTCTTTTCCTATTATTACGTTCAAAAAATAACTTACAGATGGGAAAACCAATTTTAAACGAGCTTTTTGAAAACAAAAACACGCATATTGAAGAAGTTCCTGAAATAGATAAAAAAGAATTCATTAAAACCGTAAAAAGTAGACGGAGTGTTCGAAACTTCACGAATGAACCTGTTTTAGAAAAGGATATGAGAGCATGTTTGGAATTAACTGTATTAGCCCCAAACTCTTCAAACCTTCAACCATGGGAATTTTATTGGGTACGTACTGCTGAAAAAAAGAAAAAATTAATAGACTATTGCTTAGGACAACCAGCAGCATCCACAGCACAAGAGTTAGTGGTTGCAGTAGCTCGACCAGATTATTGGAAAGTAAATCAAAAAAGAATGTTAACGCTCATTGAGGAAATGGGTGAAAAAGCACCTAGATCGGTAAGAAAATACTATGGAAAAATTGTACCGTTAGCTTACCAACAAGGGTTTTTATCCATTAAAGGTTATGTAAAAAAAATAGCTATGGAAATTCGCGGGTTAAAAAAACCTACGCCAAGGGAACCATACAACAAAAAGGGCATGGCTATCTGGGCGCATAAATCAACTGCTCTTGCGTGTGAAAATTTAATGTTGTCACTTAGAGCTTATGGTTATGATAGTTGTCCAATGGAAGGAATGGATTCCAGAAGAATTAAAAAATTATTAGGTTTGTCATCTCCAGCTGAAATTTCTATGGTGATCAGTTCTGGAAAGAGAGCTGAAAATGGAGTTTATGGTAAACAAATAAGATTTGATAGTAACTTCTTTATTCATGAAATTTAATTTAAATAATTACTTATTGGTATTATTTTCTATTGCTCACGTTAATCTTTCTGGACAAGATGAAGCTTTCAAAAAAGAATTAATTAACAATATGATTTATGCAATTGAAAATCATCACCAATTAGAATTTGAAATGCAAAGAAATGAAAGGAATGAAAAGGGATTTACAGATGGNAAATTCTATGCTAAATTAAAAACAAGCCCCTTTATGGTATACTTGAAAAATGAACGTCCAAGAAAAGGGTCAGAGATACTTTATATTGATGGNGAAAATAACAACAAAGCATTAATTAANCCTAATTTCTTTCCCTATATTAATATTTCACTCAANCCTGAAAGTAGCCTAATGCTTGCAGGTGGTCACCACTCNATTAAAGAAATTGGATTTCATTTTATTAATAATTCATTTAAATATTACAAAAACACTTATGGAGATGTGTTATATNAAATAACTGATTACNAAGGGCTATATGAGTGGAACAATAGAAGTTGTCATAAAATAATTGTCAATTACCCAAATTATGAAAANTTANAATANAGAGCTCAAGAAGGAGAAACACTATATAAAATCGCAAGAAAAAAGCTCATAAATGTTGGGAAATTAAGAGAATACAATCCTGGAATAGACTCAAATGAGGAACTAAAGAAAGATCAAATAATAGTTATTAATAGTCTTTATGCTAAAAAGGCCATTATATTTATTGATAGTGAAAATTATTTCCCAATATATCAAATGATATATGATGAGGAAGGACTTTATGAAAAATATAGTTTTAGTAATTTAAATATCAACTGTGTTTTTAAAGATGAAGAATTTACCAAAGCTTACGAAGACTATGATTTTTAACAAATAAATAATTGTTAGAATTATAATTATTTTACATTTGCGCCATGACAATTGAGGTCCTAAAATCAAAAATCCATAGGGTAAAAGTTACAGANGCTGACCTAAATTACATCGGTAGTATTACTATAGATGTTGATTTAATGCAAGCAGCCAACTTAATTGCAGGGGAAAAAGTTCAGGTTGTAAATATNAATAACGGTGAAAGATTAGAAACGTATGTCATNCCCGGTAAAAAAGGCTCAGGAGAAATAGCACTCAACGGACCAGCTGCAAGAANAGTTGCAAAAGGAGACATTGTCATTATCATTTCGTANGCCANTATGGATTTTGAAGAAGCTAAAACCTTCGAACCAACTGTTATTTTCCCAAATGAAATGACTAANAAATTAGTGTNAGTAAGTACCACATTACCACTTATTATNCCAATATTTAATTTATTTGACTTCTTTCTTATAACTTAAAATTGTGAAAAGGAGAGATTTTGTAAAACTCAGTGCACTTGGTTCGGCAGCTGTATTGGCAAAAAGTTGTTCCACNAGTTCGGATAAAAAACAAGTTCCCATTTTNGAANCATCCAAAAAAATCAAAGTGGTTTCTACTTGGATTTCTGGAATTGATGCCAATAAAGAAGCTATCAGAATTCTTTCGTCAAACGGAAGTGCTATCACAGCCGTTGAAAAAGGACTTAACGTAACCGAATCAGATCCAAACAACACTAGTGTTGGATTTGGCGGTATGCCTGATGCAAGTGGTGTTGTTACATTAGACGCATCCATTATGGATGATCAATACAATTGTGGATCAGTTACATATTTACAAAATATCGAGCATCCTATTTCCGTTGCAAGAAAGGTGATGGAAGAAACACCACATGTAATGCTAAGTGGAAAAGGAGCATATGATTTTGCCATAGAACAGGGATTTACCCATAAAAATCTTCTTACTGAAAGTTCATTACAAAAATGGCAAGAATGGAAAAAAGATAATTCCTTCAATTTACCACATATAAACCATGAAAATCATGATACAATTGCCATGATTGCTATGGACGCAAATGGAAAAATGGCTGCTGGATGTACAACTAGTGGATGGGCTTTTAAAAAACACGGTAGAGTTGGTGACTCGCCCATAATAGGAGCAGGAATTTATGTTGATCCAGAAATAGGAGGAGCTTGTGCTACAGGCCTAGGTGAATCTATTATAAAAATATGCGGTAGCCATGCCGTTGTTGAACTCATGAGAAGTGGTTTGACACCCGAAGAAGCGTGTCGTGAGGCAGTAGAAAGAATTAAAAAAACAACCGAAAATTATGATGATTTACAAGTTGGTTTTTTAGCTATGAATATAGCTGGAGAGGTAGGTATTCACAGTATGTATTCAGGATTTGAATGTGCTTTACAAGATGAAAATAGGAGTGAATTGATTAAGAGTGGATACGAATTTGAGTGGGAATAGATTAATTAACACTTATTTCATCTAAAAAGATCCAAGTGTCTCCACCACTACCCATATGCCATGATGGACATTTACCAAAATTAGTTGCCAGAACTTTTATATATCTTGCCTTCAAAGGGTTTTTAAAATCAGACTTGAATTCATAGGTTAATGACTCCTCTTTTGATAGTGGAATGTCATGAGTCAACTCGTCCACCATCTTAAATTCGTAACCATCATTAGATATCCAAAACCGAACCGATTGAGGTAACCAAATCCATGATTTCATGTCTTGTAATGCCCCCAGACTAATTGAATTTACAGGGATTAAATTTTTTAAATCAATA
>NZMV01000025.1 GCA_002694645.1 Crocinitomicaceae bacterium
ACCTAGTATTTTACTTTCTAAACAAGCAGAATTCACCCAAATCAACTTAGGACTTTATTATAAAAGCGGGAACTATGTTGTTGGTTTTTGGTATAGAAATAGAGATTCTTTTATACTTACGTTAGGATTAGAATCAGAGCACTTGAGAATAGGATATAGCTACGATATCACAACCTCACAGTTAACTCCTCAGTCCGGTGGTTCACATGAAGTTTCACTAGCTTACAAGTTCTATTGTAAGCCTAAAATCAAAAGCTATAGGACTATGTCGTGTCCTTCTTTTTAATCCGGTATAATTAAACCGTCTTTCATTACAATTTTACGATCTGCTAGTTCAGCAAGTTTTATATTATGAGTAACTATTACAAAAGTTAGTCCCAGATCCTCTCTCAATTTAAAAAAAAGATTATGTATTTCGTCAGCAGTTTTCGTATCCAAATTACCACTGGGTTCGTCAGCAAGAATGACTTTCGGTTCGTTCATTAAGGCTCTTGCAATACTAACTCTTTGCTGCTCCCCACCCGATAACTCACTAGGTCTGTGATTTATTCTTTTATTTAGTCCCAGCGTATGAAGAAGAAATTTAGCTCTTTCAATGGAATCCTTTTTATTCTTTTTAGCAATATAACCCGGTAAACAAGTATTTTCTAGCGCTGTAAATTCAGGTAATAAGTGATGAAATTGAAAAACAAAACCAATGGATTGATTTCTGAATTTAGCTAACTCTTTTTCTTTGAATTTGCTTAAATCTTTACCCTCTATTGAGACAAAACCTGAAGTAGGTTTTTCAAGTGTTCCTATTAATTGCAATAATGTAGTTTTTCCTGCACCACTTTTACCTACAATAGAGACAATTTCTTTTTCATTAATACTAAGATCAATACCTTTTAGAACTTCTAACTCTCCATAATGTTTTGTCAGTTTACTTGTCTGAATCATTGATTCAAATTTAACTACTTTATCGATTTTAATTCCGTAATGTGATTTTTTTATTTGTGGACAATTTTATTTAGCTATTTAGACGATTGGAATTTTCAAATTTTTACTTTTACTGAAAATTAAAATTCATCCAAATGAATCTTCACGAATATCAAGGAAAATCAATTTTAAAAAGTTATGGTGTGGCCATACAAGAAGGCATCGTAGTAGATAATCCTTCTGATGCACTCAAAGCAGCCGATGAGCTACAAAAAGATACTGGAACAGATTGGTTTGTAGTCAAAGCACAAATTCACGCTGGGGGTAGAGGTAAGGGTACCATTACTGAAACTGGTTCTCACGGAGTTGTTATTGCAAAAGGAAAAGGAGAAGTAGAAGACAAGGTGAAAGGTATTCTCGGAGGACATCTTGTTACTGCACAAACATCTACTGAAGGAAAAAAAGTAAATAAAGTATTGATTGCTGAAGATGCCTATGCTCCTGATTTTGATAAAACNAGTGAGTTTTACATGTCTGTTTTATTGAATAGAGAAACTTCTCGAAACATCATCATGTATTCAACAGAAGGGGGAATGAATATTGAAGAAGTAGCTGAACAAACACCTCACCTTATACACAAGGAAGAGATTGATCCAAAAGTTGGCATAACCCCGTTCCAATGCAGAAAGATTGCCTTCAATCTTGGTTTAAGTGGAAAATCATTTAAGGAAATGGTCAAATTTGTTAGATCTCTTTATGCTGCATATGAAGGTTGTGATGCCTCATTGTTTGAAATAAATCCAGTTCTTAAAACATGTGATGATCGAATTTTAGCTGTTGATTCTAAAGTTACTTTAGATAATAACGCATTATACAGACATAAAGATTACGCTGAATTAAGAGACTTTTCTGAAGAAGATCCNANGGATGTAGAAGCAGATAAAGCGGGTTTAAATTATGTGAATCTTGATGGGAATGTGGGTTGTATGGTAAATGGCGCAGGATTGGCTATGGCCACAATGGACATTATAAAACAAAGTGGNGGTGATCCTGCAAACTTTCTTGACGTGGGTGGNACAGCTGATGCTGATAGGGTTGAAAAGGCCTTTAACATCATTTTAAAAGATACCAACGTTAAAGGAATATTAGTCAATATTTTTGGTGGAATTGTTAGGTGTGATCGCGTTGCAAATGGNATTGTACAGGCTTATAAAAGTATTGGNAACATCCCTGTTCCAATNATAGTTAGATTACAAGGNACAAATGCTATTGAAGCCAAATCCATNATTGATAATTCAGGNTTAAATGTCCATTCTGCCATTACATTNAGGGAAGCTGCAGATAAAGTCAAAGACGTTATAAGCTAGTATTCATAAATGGTTACTCCGCTTCTTATTTTGGGTTCAATCCATGTGCTTTTGGGTGGCATAGTTTCTCCCGAATCAGCTATTTGAATTATTTCATCCATAGTGTGTGGAAATAATTTTAGCAACATCCCATTTTCAAGCTTATCTATTTTCGAAAATGTGTTTTGGTTTGTATCCATACCACTTATAAATTCAACTCTTTTGTCTTTTCTAAGATCAGGAATATTTAATATGGATTTCAAGATGAAATCTGAAACCAGTTGACTATTTAGTTTTTGTTTAAAGCTTAGGTTCTTTAGCAGTTCCTTTTTAATAGTGAGTAAATACCATTTTTTATTAAAATACATCCCAATTTCTCTTTTATTGGATGGAGAAACTTCATTAAATTCTCCTTCAGACAATACAAAATTTTCGTTCAATGCTTTAAATAAGGTATCTGTATTATGGGGGAATATATTTTTCACCAATCTGTTAAATTCAATGATGTGGACATTTTTGGTGTCCACTAAAAAGGATAAAAAATATTTACTGGATTGCTTATGTTGGTGACCTTCAAAATACAGCTTTGAAGAAGAAGCTCTGTGATGACCATCTGCAATATATATTTTATCTACTTTTTTAAAAGCTTCAACTAGTTTCTCAATTATAACAGGGTCATCTATTATCCATAGTTCATGATTTTTATTATCTGTTGTGGTGAATTCATATTCTGGTCTCTCCACTTTTTTTGAGGATATAATATTTGTTATTTCATCATTGAATGCATAAGACAAGAGGACAGGTTCTGCATGAAAATGACAAACATCAAGGTATTTCTTGAACAGGTTTTCTCTTTTTAAGATGGTGTTTTCATGTTTTTTAATTAAACCATTACTATAATCTAAAACTGATGCTCCAGCAATTATCCCTGTGAATTCAGCTGATGGTGTGGTTTGTTTATACACATAGAAAGATGACTTTTCGTCCTGTATAAAGAGGTTGTTTGTTTTGAATTTTTCGTATTGATCTTTAACTAAGTTAAATCGTTCAATGCTATTTGGTTTTGTACCATGGTTTTTCTTAAACTCTGGATTGATAACATGTAGAAATGAGTAAGGATTTGTCTCTAATTTAGCCTTTAAATGACTTTTTTCATAAGTATAATAGGGTCTAGAAGAGACTAAATGAACCTTGCTTCTCTTTGGTCTGACTGCTTTGAATGGAACGATATCTGCCATGTTAATGGCAATTTAACAAAATTATTTTTGGTAAAAATCTATTATTTTTTCCGCTAACTCGGTTCCAATTCTGTCTTGAGCTTCTGTTGTTGCAGCTCCAATATGAGGAGTTAATGATGTGTTCTGCAGCGAAAGAACATCTAATCTTGGTTGTGGCTCGCCAACAAAAACGTCCAGTGCCACAGCCCCTACCTTTCCATTATTAACCGCTTCTATTAAATCGTCTTCATCAATAACTCCACCTCTTGCTGCGTTCACTATTTTAACACCATCTTTCATCAAATCAAATTCAGGTTTAGAAATGATAGGCTTTTTATCTGCAGGCATCGGCACATGCATTGAAATATAATCTGAATTCTTTAAAAGTGTTTCTAGATCTGTAGTTTTTATGGTGATGTCTACTTTTTTATCAGCTATGTCAATGGATAAGGTCACTTCTGGTAAGAATGGATCAAAAGCCACCACATTCATCCCATTTCCAAGAGCATATTTTGCTGTAAATTGTCCAATTCTCCCAAAGCCAATAACACCAAGGGTTTTGCCTCTTAACTCGCTTCCCTTAGCATATTTTTTCTTGAGTACTTTAAAGGAGGTATTCCCTTCAGTGGGCATATTCCTATTGGAATCATATACAAATCTTGAAATGTTAAATAAATGAGCCATTACCAATTCGGCTACAGATTGTGAAGAAGCAGCTGGGGTATTGATCACAAGTATTCCTTTATCCCTAGCATAATCTACATCTATATTATCCATTCCTACGCCTCCTCTTCCAATTATTTTGAGTGAAGAACACTGATCAATGATGTCTTTTCTTACTTGGGTAGCACTTCTAACTAAAATTACTTCTACAGAGTTAACGTTTATGTATTCAATTAAATTGGCTTGTTC
>NZMV01000082.1 GCA_002694645.1 Crocinitomicaceae bacterium
TAATTTATATCCATCCATTTTTCAGTGTAATTTTCTTTTTTTTCAAAAATAGTTTTACAAAGCATATTAAATTGACTTTCAGTATTTGCTGCAATAGATAAAAGATTTCCACATGATGCCTCAAAACACCCTGAAGATGGACTTCCTGACCAAGCTTCATTTCCCTTGGGTTTAAGTATAACGTCAGAATTAATTGAAGTAGAAACTAAACTAGACATTAGCATCAAAGATGTATCATACATGCTTACATCTAACCATTGAGCAGTTTCATCTTTTTGTAAATTAGAAATTGCAGCTGTAATAGCAAATGCTGCATTAAGTCCTGTTGCATAATCAATGTATGGGGCTCCAACTTTTAAGGGCCCAGTGATATTTGTACCGGTTGTAGACATTATGCCTGATGCAGCTTGAATTACGTGATCGTAAGCTGGTCTAACACCTAAATCACCATTCTGACCATATGCAGAAATAGAACATAAAATAATTTTTGGATTTAATTTTTTTAAATTATCAAAAGAAAATCCTAGTTTTGCAAATTTTCCAGGCGTCATATTTTCTATTATTACATCCGCCTTAATAGCTAATCTTTTAAATATAGACTTGCCGGTATTATTTTTTAAATCTAATCTTATTGATCGTTTATTACTATTCTGTACTAAAAAGCTTGTACCCATTAAATTATCGGATAATTCTTTATCATCACCTCCTTTTCTTGCCCAATCTCCTTCGTCTGGGTTCTCAATCTTTATAATCTTAGCACCTAAAAAACTTAGTTGATAAGATCCAAAAGGACCTGCTAGAACTTGGGTAAGATCTAAAACAGTAATATCTTTTAATGGCTTAAACATGATTTAAATAAAATTTTAATTAAGAAATTATAAAAAAAGAGGGAAAAAATTCCCTCTTTATTAAATTATTTTGACATGAACTTAGCTTTAATATCAGCATACTGTCCCATGCCGTCGTCATGAAGAGCTCTAAATTGTTTTCCAGTTAACCAAACCGGAGAAAAACCAAAGTTATTTCCAAATTTGTTAAACTTTTCACTTTTAGCTGCTTTTTCCATAATTTGAGATAATTTTTCCATTACATCCTTTGGAGTACCTTTTGGTGCATAAAGCCCTCTTGTAACACCTATTTCTGCTGGAATATTTAACTCTTTAAGTGTTTTAATATTTTTAACAGGTGGATGTGTTATGTTTTTAAGAGATCCTCCCGTTCCAATAACATCCAAAATACCTTCTTTAACTGCTGCTAAAGCAACTGGTGCATGTATTATACAAATGTCAATCTCATTTCCAAGGACTGCTTTTTTTAAGTTAGCTCCACCACCAAATGCAACAATTCTAAACTTAGCTCCAGCGTATCCATTGATTGCATGNGCCATTACNTCATGAGCATTATATTTTGCAGCAACACCTGCTATTAGCTCACCCGGTCTTTTTTTGGATTTTTCAATTGCATCCATTAAAGANGTGTATCCCCTTTTTTTATTTGCTANGACGTATGTAGGAGTAGTATACATNCCCCCAACATATTCAAAACTATCTGCGGTAAAAGGCATTTTCTTAAAAGTGTTCAACCCAATTATAGTATCAGTACCGTTCAATAATAGCGTGTAACCATCATTTTTGGCCTGCTGAACTTGTATTACACCTTTAGANCCTGCCCCTCCGACAACATTTGAAATTACAACATCAACTCCTGCAGCATCTGCAAAAGCACCAACGAAACCTCTAGCAATAGTGTCAGTTCCACCACCTGCTTTCCAAGGTACTATTAATCTAATTGTTTTATCTGGNAATGCTGCAANGGATGACTGCACCATAAAACCAATCGTGGCTAAAAAAATAATAAAAAATCTCATCTTTTACCTCCTATAAAGTTAGATTTTTTGCCATTGCCTGGCGGGTAAATCCTTGCCGAATCTCATTAACTACAAGGAAAACTATAATAATAATAAAAACTANTCTTGGCCAAGTTGAAATAAAAGTAGTCCAATCTCCACCAGATAGCATNAGAGCTGTCCTGGTGTTAAATTCAATAATAGGTCCAAGAATTACNCCTAAAACAATAGTTACAACTGGAAANCCTCTTTCTTCCATAATGAAACCAAAGACACCTAAAAAAATTGCNGCAAAAACAGGAAATATTGTNCCATAACTTGCAAATGCTCCTAAAGAAGCAAAAATCATCACAAAAGGAAATAAAAGAGATCTATGCTGTCTTAAAACATAAACAAAAAATCTAATTGCTCCCATTGCAATTAAAAACATGAATATACCAGCTAACAATANACCTGCTAANATTCCATATACTACATCGCCCCCTGTTTTCATCAACGTTACTCCTGGTTGCAGACCATGGAGATATAAAGCCCCTATCATTATAGCGGTTGANGCATCACCAGGTATACCAAGAGTTAACATTGGGACCATAGCCCCCCCAGTTGTTCCGTTATTTGCGGTTTCTGGAGCAATAACACCATCTGGATTACCTAAACCAAACTCCTCAGGTTTTTTTGAATTATTTTTNACAGTACCATAAGCTAACCAAGTTGCTCCATCAGCNCCAACACCNGGTACCGCCCCAACTATAGCACCCATAAAACTTCCAGTTCCCCATGCTTTCCACCTAGAAAAGAATTGCTTAAATGTGGGAAGTTTTATTCTAAATTTTGTTGCAACTAATTCAGATTTACTTTTCATCAATGATAAATCCGAAATAACTACAGCAAACCCAAATAGACCAACCAATGCTGCAGCAAATGGTACCCCTGTTAATAAATCAAGAGAACCAAATGTAAATCTTTCTATTGTGTCAACCCTGTCCATACCCATACATCCAATTAGCAGCCCAACACAAACACCAATAAAACCTTTTAGCATTGAACCCCGCGTAAAGGCTGAAACCATTACAAGCCCCATAATTCCAATTAAAGCAACATCTGCATTAGATGATTTAAGCGCAATTGCAGAAATAACTGGTATAAATGTAACTGCTATAATCCAACTCGATAATCCACCTACAAATGATCCATATGTAGCGTATCCTAGAGCTAATCCAGCTTCTCCTCTTTCAGCCATTGGGAAACCATCCAATGCGGTACAGGCAGACGCAGGTGTTCCTGGAGTTCTTAAGAGTATGGCAGCAAATGATCCTCCAAGCTTTGTTCCTACATATACTCCTATCATAACTAGAAGAGCAGGCAAAGGATCCAAAGAATATGTAACAGGTAAAAGTATAATAATTGCCATTGGTGAGCTCAATCCAGGCAAAGCGCCCACTAACAAACCTAAAAATGTTCCTAAAAAAAGCAATAAAAGATTAAGTGGTTGCAAACACTCATAAAATCCACCTATTAAACCTTCAAACATAATTACCCTTTTAAAGTTGTAATTTTAGAAAATAAACAAATAACATATATAAACATGCACTTCCGAAAGCTGAAATAATTATCATTTTGAGATAATCACGCCTGTCATATAGATAAAATGCCGCAAATAGAAAAAAAGCTGTAGAAATTAAAAAATTTAATTTTCCTAAAAAATATGCATAAATAATCAATAAAATTACAGAACCTAGTCTTTTTGTATATAAATCCCTATTTTTCGAGATGTTGCTGATAACTTCAACTTTTTGAGTACTATTTTTTATTATTATAATATAATTTTTTAATGAGTTGATAAGGTATATTGAAGAAAGACACAAAAGCAAAACAGCAACTCCTAAAGGATAGGTTGCAAATGTCATTCCGTCTGTACCAACTTCCAAAGGAGATTCAGAGGGGTTATAAGTAAAAAAACATCCAACACCTATTATTATAAGCGATATACCCATAATAATATCTTTTATAACATCTCCTTTATTATGATTTTCTTCTTTCATTAATATCCTTATTTTAATCAAATTTAGGGGATTGTCCTGGTGCAGGTGAATAACCAAAATCGCCTCTTGATAAGATTTTGTTGACACCTCCATGTTTTTCAATTTTTTGTCTTTGTTCTTTTTTTGCCCTTTTATTTACTTCTTCTGGATCGCAGATTTTTAGTAAATCTCTATAAAAAATATCTAAAATATCTTTGTATTTAGGATCTTTTGATAAGTCGTGCTCTTCAAATTCGTCATTTTCAAGATCAAAGAGTTGAGGTTTGTATCCTTCTGCAAAATACACATATTTAAATTTGCCTTTCCTAAGCATAAATGCGCCAACTGGAGAAGCTGCAGCATGATATTCAGATAGTACTATTCTTTCATAGTCATCTTGATTGTTTGCAATTTCAATTAAGGATTTTCCAGGCAAGTTTCTATCATCTTTATGATTAGTGAGTTTAAGATTATCTATAACAGTTGGGAAAACATCAACCAAGCTAACTGGAGTTTTAATTATTTTACCCTTAGGTATATCAGGCCCTCTCATAATCATTGGGATACCAGCTGATTCTTCAAACATTGTACTTTTACCCCACATTCC
>NZMV01000026.1 GCA_002694645.1 Crocinitomicaceae bacterium
ACTAATTTGGGTCTATTTTTAAGAAAAACAAGTTTAGATGAAATGCCTCAATTCTTTAATGTTTTTTATGGTCATATGTCGATTGTCGGTCCAAGACCACACATGAAAAAGCATACCGAAGAATATGCTGTTACAGTAGATAAATATATGTTTAGACATTTTGTTAAGCCAGGTATTACAGGGCTTGCTCAAGTTAAGGGTTTAAGAGGAGAGACAAAAAGTTCGTTGGCGATGGAGCATCGTATTAGATTAGATACTCTTTACATTGAGAACTGGTCTTTGATCTTGGATATTAAAATAATTGTATTAACTATAATTAATGTTTTTAAAGGAGATGAAAAAGCGTATTAGTTTTTTGTAATCTTTGTGCTAATATTTAAAACTTTTATTCGTGATTAATTAAGTATGTCTTCAAAAAGAATATTATTTATAGCGCATCACAGATTAGATCGAAGTCCAGGTCAGCGATATCGTTTTGAGCAAGTATTTGATTATCTAGAGTCAAAAGGTTTAGAATGTGTACTGGCTAATATCATCGCTGAAGAAGACGAATATTCTTTATATCAATCAAATAATATTATTAGAAAGCTTTGGATTGGCATTAAGTCATACAAAAAGAGATTTCAAGACCTGTTAAATTCAGAAAACTTTGCCTTAATTGTCATTTACAGGGAGGCATTACCTACTAGAACCACTTTTTTTGAAAAAGCAGTTTCTAAAAAAAACATTCCCATAATTTTTGATTTTGATGATGCTATTTGGGTAAAGGATGTTTCTAACGTTAACAAGAAAATTTCATGGTTTAAAGATGAAAAGAAAATTGAGCGTGTACTTCCTCTCTGTGATCACATCACCTGTGGTAATAAATACCTTGCAGCTTATGCTAAGAAGTTCAATGAGAATGTAACTATTATTCCTTCAAGTGTAGACACTTCCCTTTATAAATCCTTTCAAAGAAAATCAAATGGCGTTATTAAAATTGGATGGGTTGGAAGTCATACCACAGTAAAGCATTTTGAATTAATAACATCCGTATTTCTAAAGTTAAAATTAAAATATAAGGATGGTATTGAATTTACAGTAATTGGGGATGAAAACTATGTGAATAGAAAGCTAAATATAAAAGGGCTAAAGTGGGATAATGAGAAAGAAGTTGAATTATTTAATTCATTTGATATAGGAGTAATGCCTCTTCCTGATAATGAATGGACTAAAGGCAAATGCGGAATGAAAGGATTGTTATACATGTCTGTTGGCATACCAACGGTAATGTCTAAAGTGGGAATGAATCATGATATCATTAATCATGGAGAAAACGGTTTTCTTGCTTCTGGAGAGGATGAATGGATTCAAACTCTTACTAATCTAATTGAGGATGAAAATTTGAGAAAAATGATTGGAGAAAGTGGCAGGAAGACTGTTTTAGATCATTATTCAAAAGATACTGTTAAAGAAAAATATTATAAACTTTATAATTCATTAATTGAAAAACATGAAAAAAACAGCGCTACACCAAAAACACATTGATTTAGGAGCGAAAATGGTCTCCTTTGCTGGATTTGAAATGCCTGTTCAATATACAGGGGTGAATGACGAACACAAAACGGTCAGGGAAGGGGTAGGTGTTTTTGATGTATCTCACATGGGAGAATTTCTAGTTTCNGGTCCAAANGCATTTTCCTTAATTCAAAAANTATCGAGTAATGATGCNACTCTGTTATTTCCTGGAAGAGCACANTATGCATATCTTCCCAATAATAGCGGTGGGGTAGTTGACGATATGATTATCTACATGATTTCTNATGAAGAATACATGCTGGTAGTGAACGCATCAAATNTGGAAAAGGATTGGAATTGGATANAAAAACATAATGATGTTGGTGCTGANCTTAAAAACATCTCAGATGAGTATGCTNTATTAGCGTTACAAGGGCCTAAAGCANTTGATTTACTACAGAACCTAACGAATGAAAATCTAGATGCNATTAAATTTTATCATTTTATTAAAGGGGATTTNGGGAATGTTCCTGATGTCATCATTTCAGCTACTGGATATACTGGATCGGGTGGGTTTGAACTTTACGTTAAAAANAAAGACGCTGAAACACTCTGGAATTTATTATTTGAAGTTGGTCAAGAATATGAACTAAAACCAGCAGGTTTAGCGGCTAGAGATACGTTGAGATTAGAAATGGGGTATTGTCTGTATGGAAACGAAATTGATGAGACCACTTCACCAATAGCCGCTGGTCTAGCTTGGGTAACAAAGTTTTCAAAGAATTTTGTAGGTATGGATAAAATCCTTTCTGATAAGGAGAATGGAACGGAATATAAATTAATTGCATTTGAATTATTAGAGAGAGGTATTCCAAGAAAAGACTATTCCATTATAAATACAAATAATGAAGTAGTTGGAAGAGTTACTTCGGGGACTATGAGCCCAAGTACTCAAAAAGCCATTGGCTTAGGATATGTGAAAAAAATAGAACTGACTAATGAAAACAACTTAGCATTGGCTATTCGTAATAAAGCAGTTCCTTTAAAGGTGGTTAAACTACCTTTTTATAAAAATTAATGATGCTTAACCTACAAGACCGCTTAAGACAAACTCAACCTCTTTTCTTGCTTTAATCGGGTTTTTTAATATGCTTGTAACGTATTTAGGAGAAAAGGCCAATTCTCTTGCAATCATCTCTTTGTAGATATCATAATATTGAATAGAATTTTTTCCGATTAAAAGCGGTTCTAGCGATTTTCCAGACTTCCAATGATTATATATTCTTATAAAGCCTTTTAAATATAAATGGT
The DNA here is from genome assembly GCA_002694645.1 of Crocinitomicaceae bacterium. Taxonomy (GTDB): domain Bacteria; phylum Bacteroidota; class Bacteroidia; order Flavobacteriales_D; family Parvicellaceae. The sequence goes on from NZMV01000026.1 coordinate 2,809, forward strand.
CCTTAGTAAAACCACCACCTCTAAAAATTCTTGTGGTTATGATAAAAGCTTCGTTGGGATCAATATAGTATGAATTGACCAATTCATGATAAACGGCTTTAAAATCTAATCCGTTAATCATCATATCAACACCCACAACTCTTAGTGCTAATTCTTTTAATCTTTTAATGGTCAGAAATCCAGAAAGATATTCAGTTAGTACTGCTATTCCTTCTTGAGTATATGTATTAGTTGGAAAGCCCAGTTTGAAAATATTTAAAGGTTGATTTACCGCATTTATGGTGGTTACCATGTGTACTCCTATTTCATGATGCACAAGTGATTTAACGCTATCAACTGAAAGATGCGTCCCTTTTTTTAATAGTACTTTTCTATCATAGTTTAGTACCATAATCTCTGCGGTGAGGTTTTTAGTAATTTCCACTTTAGCATCAAACCCATAGTTGGAAATTTCATTTTCAAAAACTTCTTTTACGTCTTCAATATGCATTAATTCTGTACTAGCAGTTTCGTCAGGGCAATTCAGAATAAAGTGAGCATTTCGGAGGTCTATTTCATTGGGCTGTCCAAAATATCGAAGGGAATTAAAGAAGAATTTATTGGTTCCAATGGTATTGAGCATATCTACTTTATCCGCATAACTTTGAATGACGTCTCTATAAACTTTAGCAATGGAAACATCTTTTACATTTTCTAATTTTAGTGCAAATAACTTGCGCTTAAACTCAAATGGATGTTCTACAATTTGACGATATTTGAATGTTGGATTTTGTACCCCTTTATCCTTTAAAAATCGCTTTTGTTCGGTTTCTAAGTTTTGGGGAGTGATGTAATTTAATATTTCTAATTTTTTGGTAAGTTGGTAAAGGTCTTGATCAACCTTTTTGAGTTCATTATCAATTCCAAANGATAATAGAGATTTTCGTTTTACCTTGAGTTTGAGTTCGTTTTCAACAAAAAAGGTACTTGTTTCAATAATGATTTTTTTAAATCCTTCTTCTAAATCATTTATTACTAATGGATAATCACTTCCGTCCAATTCATTACAATATATTTTCTTTACTTCCGTGGCAAATACAAGGGTATCATTAAATGTATTAGTGATGTGGGTTAAGAAATATCCATTACCTTGNAAAGGTCCATTAATTTCTGTTGTACTTTCAATACTTCTTATGGTGATACTTTTTAATTTTTTGTACCAATAGTCAATAGCTCTTTCATATCTTGATTCATCNACATTAGCAGTTCCAATATTAAAAACAGGGACTTCTTTTTGATGTCTAACAAAGTTGTAAGAATGCATATCAAACACTAAACATCCGCCAAATTTTTTCTCTATAAATTGGATTAAAGCATCTACAACTTTGTAAAAATTTTCATGTTTTTTTAAACTTTCCTTTTCTAAAGATTTTGATAATGGTTTTTTCCAGACAGGTTTACCCCAGGCGTCCTTATAGACACATTTTTCAGGGCTTCTGTTTAGGTCATACTCGAACCTGGAGTCTAATCCTACAATAGTAAGGGGCATGGATGAAATAAATGTATCNGTATGAGGATCTTCTTCATACCATCTCTCATACTCCGAATGAANAACTTTATNTTTTAAGTTGTTTCTAAAATTGTGACCNGCATGAATTGCAGCACATATATANGGGATGTAATCTCTAATTTTAAGGTGAAACGAGTNATCAATCGGAACAGCTTCAAAAATTTCACCATTCTTAATTTTTTTAATGATATGACCAATGGATAGAACTTCTGCTTGAACCATCAGCTTTTTCTAGCATTATTTACTTGTTCTGCAAAATCAATTACATATTCCTGAAGGTTATCACTTCTTTCATCATTGATTTCTGCAAAACCACCTGGGCTACAAACATTTACCTCAATAAGTTTATTCCCCATAAGATCAAGCCCAACTAGAAAAAGTCCATCTTCAACTAGTTTAGGTCCTATTGTTTCACAAAGTTTTTTTTCACTTTCATTTAAATTATGAGTAACGCAATGTCCCCCTGCGTGCACATTGGATCTGTGGTCATCTTTNGCTGGNACNCGTCTCATAGCACCAANAGGAGNTCCATTNAGCATAATTACCCTAACNTCTCCTTTAAGTTCAGTTTCNATAAATTCCTGCAGAATGATATAATTATTTTTCCCACCNTGATTAATGTAAAAATCCAATAATGAATTCACATTATGATTTGAGGTAGTTGAGGATTTNTCTAGTAATATGACTCCGCTTCCTCCAAAACCGTCCATAGGTTTTAANATAAACTTGTCGTTATCATATTCTTTGATCACTTNNTTGAGGTATTTTGGGTTTCGTGATACGGTGGTAAGTGGAATGTATCTTTTGCTCTTGTCTGTTTCAGAATGCATGTTTGCTAATGTAGCAGGGTAAATTTTGTTATTAGCTTTTCTTAACCCTGATATAGAATTTATAAAAAACACATCATTTTCTAATGTATCCATGAAATTAAGTAAGTGATTATCTAAGGGTGGATTGTCCCTAAAAAACACCACATCATGTTCACTCATTTTGATAAACTCTTCTTTTAATATGCAGCTACTATAAAATTCAATAAAATTCTCAGTTTCCAGATTATCAGAAGAAATAACGTAAGTATTAGCCCAAACTTCAGTACGTCTGATTGCCATTTCATTCGGATAAATGGCGGTTACTTTATGCCCTCTTAATAAGCATTCTTTGATGAGTCTAAGGGTCGTGTCCAATTCTGGCTTCACACTTTCCCAATTATACATTACAAATCCTATGTTCATATTCCGAGTATATATGTAGAATAAAAATATAATTTAATGTGTATAATTTTCATTTTTTATTTCAATTTTATCTAAAAAAACAAAATGAAAGTATTGATTTCTCCCACTAAGACCATGTCAATTAGTTCTTC
>NZMV01000027.1 GCA_002694645.1 Crocinitomicaceae bacterium
AAAAGCAATATGAAAAAATTAAAGAAGAATTAGTCGTGCATTTAATTTTCCAGAGTCAAACATATCAACTCCTAGCGCAATACACTCTAGAATATTTACGGGAGTGCCCACACCCATTAAATATCGCGGCTTGTCTTCTGGTAAAATAGTACATACTTCATCTGTGTGCTTATACATTAATTCAGCAGGTTCACCAACTGATAATCCACCAATTGCATTTCCAGGCATATCAAAATTTGCAATTACATCTGCACTTTTTCTTCTTAAGTCAGAATAGGTACTTCCCTGCACTATTGGGAATAAACTTTGGTTGTACCCATATTTTGATGGAGAAGAATTAAAATGATCCANGCATCTTTTTAACCAACGATGAGTCATATGCATAGATGTATTNGCGTAATTAAAATCACAAGGATAGGGTGTACACTCNTCAAANGCCATGATAATATCTGCCCCAATAGATTTTTGTATNTCCATTGCATTTTCNGGTGTAAAAAGATGTTTTGAGCCATCAATATGAGACCTAAAACTAACTCCTTCNTCTGTTATTTTTCTTCTTTCAGATAAACTATATACTTGATATCCTCCAGAGTCTGTTAAAATGGGTTTATTCCATGAAATAAATTGATGGAGGCCACCTGACTTTTCAAGTAAATCAATACCTGGTCTAAGATAAAGGTGATACGTATTTCCTAAAATAATTTCTGCCTTTACATTTTTAGAAAGCTCTTCCTGAGAAACTGCTTTTACTGTGCCCGCAGTTCCAACAGGCATAAAAATGGGAGTTAAGATTTCCCCGTGATCGGTTTGTAAAGTACCAGCTCTTGCTTTTGAAAACTCATCTTTAGAATGAAGTTTAAAGTTCATAAAAATGTGAATAAAGTTGAATGTGACAAATATATGCAAGATAATTAAGCGATAATTTTAANTTAACTTACTGTTTTGGAGATTAAGGAAGTTGTGTTATCTGTAGTAGTTGTGTGCTTTTTAGCACAGTTGTTTTTTATGCTGTTTTTTTATNTAAGAGTATCTATACATAAAAATAATCAAGACAAAAAAANNCAAGAAAAAACATCACTAATCATATGTGCTCGTAATGAAAAAGAAAACCTTGAGCAACACCTNGAGAGCTTTTTAAAACAAGATTACAATGACTTTGAATTAATTGTAGTCAATGACAGGTCTTGGGATAACAGTATCGAATTTCTAAATAACATGGCATTGAAATACCCCAAACTCAAGGTGGTAGATATTCCAGATAATCAAACCGATCATTTTGGAAAGAAATTTGCCCTTACTTTGGCAATTAAAGCTGCTAAATATCCGCAACTACTGTTAACAGATGCTGATTGTAGACCAANAGCGGATAAGTGGATTCATAAAATGATTAATTCATTTGATGAATCTACTGATGTAATTTTAGGTGCTAGCACGTACGAAAAAAGGAAGGGCATACTNAATAAGCTCATCAGNTTTGANACCGCTNTGATCGCTATAAATTATTTNAGCTTTGCNAAAGCTGGTATTCCATATATGGGTGTTGGGAGAAATTTAGCCTACAAAAAGAAATCTTATGAATTNGCAAAAGGGTTTAAATCCCATTATTNCCTNGCTTCAGGTGATGACGATTTATTGGTTAATCAAATAGCAAATAAAAACAATACCAAAATCGTATTAGATGAAGAAAGCATCACNATATCNAAACCAAAAGAAAATTGGAAANCATGGATANTTCAAAAAAATAGACATCATACAACCAATGTTCACTATAAGTTTATTCATAAAGTGATTTTATTGATTCAATATGTAACAAATACTTTATTTTATTTTGGNANNATTACTCTGTTATTTCTTCAANAATTCATGTTTGAAGNAAGTATTTTATTTGGGACAAAATTCTTATTGAGTTTGATCATAAATTGGAAACCTTTCAAGATTCTATTGTGTAAAGATCTTTTAGTCCTGTTTCCAATATATGAATTCATCTTGCTAATTTGTCANCCAATCTTTCAAATTAATTGGAGGAAAAGANAAAATGAATAGTACAAAAGAAACACAACACTTATCTGAAAAAGCTCAAAAAGATTACGAATTAGTAGTAAAGGCTACTAAGCATAATGACCAACAAGCCTTTTCAGATTTAATGGATAGATATAAAGATTCTATTTATTTTATGCTTTTAAAAATGGTGAATAACAAAGATGATGCTGAAGATCTTACCATTGAAGCGTTTGGAAAAGCATTTAATTCTTTAAAACAGTATACCCCAAATTATGCATTTAGTACATGGCTGTTCAAAATAGCNTCTAATAATTGNATNGATTTTCTAAGAAAAAAGAAAAAGAAAATCATGTCTATNGACAATAGNATTGAAAATAAAGATGGAGATGAAATAGCAATTGAGTTAAAAAGTGATGCTAGAACTCCAGAGCAGGAAACCATACGAGATCAAAAAATTGAAGTNATGAGAACCTATGTCAAAAAATTAAAACCTCGTTATGAGACACTGGTAGAAATGCGCTATTTTAAAGAGATGAGTTATGAAGAGATATCAACTGAACTAGGGTTGCCCTTGGGCACGGTAAAAGCTCAATTATTTAGGGCCAGAGAATTTCTTTACAACCTAATGAAGCACAATATTGAAACCATCTGAGTTTTATTCCCTACTAGTGGAATACTTTCCAGACACACCATCTTCCAAATTAGAAAAACTCTGTGAATTAAAACCACTTTATACTTATTGGAATAATAAGATAAATGTCATAAGTAGAAAGGATATGGACAACTTCTATATACATCATGTTCTGCATTCCCTTTCTATATATAAATTAATTTCATTTCAAAAGGGTGCAACTATTTTAGACGTTGGTACAGGTGGTGGATTTCCTGGAATACCTTTGGCGATAATGAATGATGAAACTTCATTCCATCTAATAGACTCTATAGGGAAAAAAATTAAAGTTGTAAATGAAATTAGAACAGAGCTAAATCTGAAAAACGTTAACTCAAAACAAATAAGAGCTGAAGATATAAATACCAAATTTGATTTTGTAATAAGTAGGGCTGTTTCCAAATTCTCTACTTTCTGTCCATGGGTTAAAAATAAATTCAAAGAAAAAAATAGGCATAAATTGGATAATGGTATTCTTTATTTAAAGGGCGGGGATCTCACGGATGAAATCAAAGAAATTAAAAATGATTACCAATCAAAATGTTATCATTTACATGGATATTTCAAATTTGATTTCTTTCTCACGAAACAAATTGTTCACCTAGCTAAAAAATAACCTTATTTATAAATAATTAACATGACAGGATTAAGAGATTTCATATCTTCATTATTGTAATTTCAAAAATGAAAGCAGTTTATTTACTATTACTGAGTTTTCTACTGATTCCAACTACTCGTTTTTCCCAAGAAGTTAACGACAGAACTACTGGGATAAAAATCGAACGATTATTGTTTTTGGTGGAGCAAATGTATGTAGAAGAGGTTGACGCCAAAAAATTAAATCAAGACCTAGTTTTAGGCATGTACAATACTTTACACCCCTCGGGCCTCTATCAACCTGATTCCATTTTTAACACACTAGATATAGAACCGCTCCCTTATTTTGGATTAGGATTAAGAATTAAATTTAAAAAAGGGAAAATTATTGTAGACGAAGTTCTTCCAAATAGTAGTGCTGAAGAATCTGGAATAGCAATTAAAGATGAAATCATTTGTATTGATCAAGATAGTTTAAATCAAGTTTATTATTATGCAGATTTTGACCAATTAACCACATCAAAGGAAAAATCTATCAGCAAGCTCACCATTGTAAGAAAAGATGACACACTAAACTTTCAGATAAAAAAACAAGATATTGATGGGTATAGCCTATTACCTTTACCTTTATTCGAGCATAAAGGGTGCATGAACAATTACAAGGGTGCTATTAAGGCCTTTGACTTAATTTACCCCGACTCTATTACTAATGGAGAAATTACAGAATTTGGAATAAGGTATATGCTAGAACAGCTTGATCCTCATTCTACCTATATCTCACTTGAAGAAATTCATGACATGAATGCTCCATTGAAAGGCTCATTTTCTGGTGTGGGGATTCGTTTTCAGATCTTAAAAGACACTATTATGGTTGTGCAAGCTATNCCTGGAGGCCCGTCTGAAAAAGTTGGATTGATGGCTGGAGATCAAATTATCAAAATTAATGACCAATTGGTAGCGGGTATTGGTATGAAAAACAAGGGAGTAAGGGATAGGTTACTAGGGGATAAAGGAACCAAAGTGAATGTATCTATTAAAAGAAGAAATCAAAAGAATATTCTTGATTTTGAAATCGTAAGAGANAAAATTCCAATTTACAGTGTAGATGCATCTTACATGGTCAATTCAAATACGGGGTACATAAAACTCAATAATTTTTCATCCACCACTCTATCAGAAATTCGAAAGGCTACTTTTGATCTCAAAGACCAGGGTATGGAAAATCTAGTATTAGATCTTCAAAATAATGGAGGTGGTTATCTAAGAACAGCAGTAGACTTATCNGATGAATTCCTTTCTGGAATTAAAAAAATTGTTTCAACTAATGGCAGGAAGTTTCCTGAAAGGAAATATACTACAGGAAGAAAAGGGCTTCTTGAAGATGGAAAATTGATTATTTTGGTTAACGAAAGTAGTGCTAGCGCAAGTGAGATTGTNTCGGGGGCAGTTCAAGACTGGGATCGCGGATTAATAGTAGGAAGAAGAACATTTGGCAAAGGCCTAGTTCAAAAACCGATAGAGCTTCCTGATGGTTCTCAAGTTCGGATAACTACCTCCAAATATTANACACCAAGTGGGAGATGTATTCAAAAACCCTACGAGGAGGGATCTATGGCCTATAGAAAAGAAAAGTACAGCAGATACAACTCTGGTGAATCATTCAATGCCGACAGTATGAAATTCAACTCTAATGANTCATACCAAACTCTATTAAAAGAAAGAACAGTCTACGGAGGTGGAGGTATCATTCCAGACCATTTTGTTCCCCTTGACACCACAGGTACTAGTGCATATTTTAATAAATTGATTCGAAAAGGTATATTTAATCAATTTGCGCTATCATGGGTCAATAAAAACAGAGAATATTTAGAAAAGAAGTATCCAAACTTTGACAAGTTTAATTCCAAATTTGACACACAAAATGCAGTTGATGAATTAATCGAATATGCTGAAGNTGAAGGATTAGAATTCAAAGAAGATCAGTACAATAAGGCAAAACACGTAATTCATACAAGATTNAAGGCAAATATTGCNCAGGATTTATTCAACTATAAAAAATTCTATCAAATCATTAATGATNTAAATAATGCATTAGAAAAATCGCTTGAACTTTTAAAAGACGATAAAGCGTTCTCTAAATTAGCTATGAATAANAATTAATAACATGCAAGATAAAAGCAATATTTCTCTTATAATTTCTGGGCTAGCCCTAGCCATTTCCTTATATGCCCTATTTGGAAATAAAAATGAAAATAGATTTGTAAAATCAAATGATAAGGTTTACATCCCTGCTGATCCTAAGGCGAAAAATGGAATACAAGAGTTCAAAAACCAATTAGAAAACAGCCCACTTACTGACCCAAATATCAATCTTGATAAAACACCAAAAACAACCATTGCGTTTTCAAATGACAGTCATGATTTTGGTAATATAGAGCAAGATACAGANAACAAATACTCTTTTACTTTTACCAATACGGGTCTAGAGCCACTGATCATTAAAAATGCGAGAGGGTCTTGTGGATGTACAGTTCCAAATTATCCCAAAGATCCAATCATGCCTGGAAAGACAGGACAAATAGATGTAGTCTATAAACCCGCAAAACAAAAAGGAAANCAGACTAAAACAGTTACAGTTAGCGCAAATACTGAACCTGAAAATACCATTCTTAAAATTTCAGCAAACGTAAATGAACCTGGTTAATAAGAAGATTCTCTTATTTCTTTTATTGTTAGCATCTTATAAATNCTGGGNNCAAACTCAATGCAAACCAAGCATTCTTCCATTCATTGGTGGTGAAGAACTAATTTATGATGTAGATTATTTGATGGGTAATAATTGGGTTTCTGCTGCAAAAGTTCGATTTATTGTTAAAGATTCCATATTCAATAATAAACCCTGTTATTATGTAGAAGGTAAAGGAAGAACATTGAAAAGCTATGATTGGTTTTTCAAGGTAAGAGATAAATATGCCAGTTTTATCGAAAAAGAGACTCATGATCCTTTGCATTTTATAAGACGAGTAAGAGAGGGTGACTTTTATTTAAATTATGATTACGACTTTAATTATAACAACCTTACTTCTGAAGTTCACGAAAAAAGAAGAAATGTAGAAAAGAACGAAACACTGGTTATATCAAAATGTAGCTTTGATATTATTAGTTCAGTATATTTTGCAAGAGCTATTCCATTTCAAAAATTATCAAAAGGAGATACCATTCCATTAGATCTCATATTAGATAAGCAATTATATAATGACGTATCCATAATTTACAATGGATTAAAGAGGATAAAAGATCAACAGAACAGAAAAATAGAGTGTATACATTTTGAAATTGANTTGATAGCAGGAACTATTTTTAAGGGAAATGAAAAAATGGATGTTTTTGTAACTAATGATGAAAATAAAATCCCTATTTATGTAGAAGCTGAAATNATTGTTGGATCAATAAGAGTATATATTAAAAGTATTAAGAACACAAAAACACCTCTAAGNTATATTCCCTGACTTTCTTCTTTTGATTTCCTTTTTAATGAGGCTNAGTTCTCTNCCTGTTTGACCAGCAACTGATGTGTTTTCTTTAGCTCTTCTGATTAAGTAGGGTAACACTTCTTTAATCGGGCCATATGGAACATACTTTGCAGTATTATATCCATTTTTGGAAAGATTAAAACTTATATGATCACTCATCCCTAAAAGTTGTGCAAACCATACCCTGTTATCGCTATTTTTAAGATTCAGTTTTGACATTTTTTCAGTAAGGTATTTCGTGCTGAATTCGTTGTGTGTTCCTGCACAAATGGATAGCACATCGATTTGATTTAGACAATGATCTATTGCTTTATTATAATCTTTATCTGTATCCTGCTTTGTGGCATGAATGGGATCTTCGTATCCATTAATTTTAGCCTGTTCTCTTTCCTTTTCCATGTAAGCTCCCCTAACTATTTTTAAACCACATTTCACTCCATTATCTTTACATTTTGTGATTAAGTTTTTCATGTAATGTAAACGGTCATGTCTGTAAAGTTGAATGGTATTAAAAATAATGGCAGATTTCTTATTATAAGTTAACATCATATCTAGTGCTAATTCATCAATAAAGTCCTGAAACCAGCTATCTTCNGCATCGATAAAAANCGAAACCTGATTATCATGTGCCTTTTTACAAATCTCATTAACTCGTTTTTTGATACTTTTTAATACTAGTTTTTCTTTATCATCCAATTCTTCATGATAATTTGCTTTTCGAATGATGGAAGAAGGACCTAGCCCTGTAACTTTAAAAACTGAAAATGGTATATGTTGATTTTCTTTAGCTTTAATTATGCTTTGGATTATCTCATCCTTCGTTTTTTCAAAATCATTATCATTTTCTTTACCTTCAACACAGTAGTCAAGTATAGTTCCAACGTTATACCTAGCTAATTGACTAATTCTGTCTTCACTTTCATCAATTGATTCACCTCCACAGAATTGTCTAAAAATAGTTGTTTTGACAATTGATTTAATGGGTAACCCCATCTTGAATGCAATGACGGTTAATATGCTACCTAGTTTTACTAAAAAGGGATATTTTAACAATGAAAAAAGAAAGTAAGCCTTTTTTAATTCTTTTTTGGATTGGTATTCAAAAGCTGACTCTGTGTTTTCGAAATTCAACATATTTATGAGATCACTTCATTAAGTAAATTAACTAATTTCTCTGTTAATTNAACTCTTGAGTACGATGAAATNTTATTTTCAAACTTCNTATCANCTTTAAAAATTCTCCAAATTGTTGATGATAAATTTTCTACATTGTCATAATCACAAACAAGTCCCGAACTAGTTTTAGTTAAAATTTCTCCTAAGTCTCCATCTTTAGGGCCAATGGCTAGTATGGGTCTTTTAGATGCCATATACTCAAAAACTTTCCCTGTAATTATACCCTTAGCATTGGGTGTATTATTCACCATTAACAGCAACAATTTTGATGTTTTCTGGTGCTTAATCACTTCATTGTGGGATACGTAATCTATTTTTTTTAAATAGCTTTCAAGACCAAAATCTTTAATAGATTGTAAAACTGAATAATCAACTTTACCAATTAATTTAATTTCTAGCTTTGATTTAAATTCTTCTTNTTCATCTACTAAATGACTTAACGCCTTCCATAGTACCGTATGGTTTCGTGAAGGGGTAAAAGAACCAATATGAGCAATGGAAAATTTTTCATCCAATTCATGATTTGCATNGTCTAAAAAATCTTGGGGATCAAATCCATTCTCTATGATTTCTACTCTTTTTGCACCCAATGTTTTTAATTCTTTGGACAATTGTTTTCCTATGGTTAAAACTATATCNGATTGAACCAAAACATCATTTTCTAATTTTTTATGTTTTTTGTCAGCTGTCTTAGTCAATTTAAGGTCCNTGTAAAAATCAATATTTGTCCAAGGGTCTCTAAAGTCAGAGAACCATGGAATTTGAAATNTATTTTTGAGGCTGAGTGCTATTAAATGAGTTGAGTGAGGCGGACCTGAGGAAATGATGACATCAACAGGATTATTTTGAAGATATTGATTCAAAAATTGATTGGCTGGTTTTATCCAAAACTTTCTTGCATCCGGAATAAATAAATTTCCTCTAACCCATTTACTTATACTTTCAACGAAGCTACTTCCTTTTTTTTCGGATAAGAATCCGCTATTTATACCTTCATTTTTATTCTTTCCAGAAAATAACTTATACATTTTATAAGGTTCCCAAGCTGGAACTTTTAGAACTTCTAAGCCATCAGGTATTTCTTTAATAAGATCATAATCTAATACTGGAAATTCCCCGTTTTCTACAGTGAAAACAATAGGTTCCCAATTAAAACTCCTTAGATACTTTACAAATTTCAACCATCTCTGTACACCAGCCCCCCCGCTAGGTGGCCAATAGTACGTAATAATTAAAACTCTTTTCATATAACAGGAAACTCTTTGTCCAGGACTTTAAAAAGAATAAATAATAGAAATAATAAGATGATTATAGAAGAGCTAACGGTTGAAATAAAAGATGCTTGATTGTAAATAGGTAAATCAAATTTAAATTCAATCTCGTTGTCACCTGNGGGTATCACGAGACCTCTCAAGATGTAGTTAACTCTAAAGTGTGGAACTTCCTTTCCATTAATAAAGGCTTTCCACCCTTTGTCGTAAAATATTTCAGAAAAAACTGCAAGTNCATCACCNGTAGAATTGGATACATATTTCAAATAATTAGGTTGGTATTCTAATAATTTTAGTGTACCCCCACTCAAATCCAGCGATTTATCAACCAAATCTTTGTATCTAACGTCTATTACAGCTGTATTTTTAGGATTAAAATCAGGATCTTCAAAAGAANCAATTTCTTCATCAGCATTATTTACCCACTTTACATTATTTANTGTCCAAGCATTTCCTAATGCAAATGGGTTTGGGAGTACTCCAGGCTTTTCTTCCGCTTTTTGAGATGCTTTTCCAACTACACCAGAAGCGTTCAAATCCAAGATAATATATTTAGTATGTAACATATTGAAAAAGTGCATATTCTGCAGATTAGATATATTTCCACTATTTAACGCACTAGTTAATATGGNATAATTNGATTGAAAATAACGGTCNATCATTTCNTGGGTACGCTTCACTTTTACAGCGGAATAACCACCTATTGATTTNTGTAAATAAGAAGTTCNNGCCGTATTNAGCGGNTTTCCAAGCTCTAAAACACGATAATTNGAATTGAAATTCAAAACTTCGAATGCTGATATATTAGCTATTCTATTCTTATGCTTACTTCTNGAGTAGTCCCCTTTATTCAGCTCATTAAATTTTTGTNGAATCTTGGCTGTTAATGNTGGATTTTCAATCATTTCTAAATCTCTAATGGCAATATCTGCAGGAGTTGGGTTATGAGGGAATTTTTTCAATTCCTCATCTTGCCAAAACTTTTTACCCCTCATNCCCATTTGTTGTTCATAAGAGGAATGATTCTCGTTATTGAGGTAATCTTTACTTNTNGTCCAAAGATCAACAGTGACTACTATGGAAATAATTACAACAAAAATAGTTTGACTAATTTTTCGGTATTGTAAAGCCAGGATAGAAATGAAAATGAGTATAGTAAAAAAGAGCGATTGTAATGAGCTGGACTTAAATTCATCTACCCTGAAATCGATAAGTTGGTCCACGTTCTCTTGATACATTGGGTTATTTAAAACAAGTTGACTAATTATGTTGTTTTCACTTTTGGAGGTAAAGCTAAAGAACAAGTCTGGCTTAAAAGAGAGTAGAATTAAAATAAAAAAGAATATNCCACTTATAGCAAAAAATACTTTTTTCTTGGGATAAGATTTTTTTAATATCATGTAATCACCACNAAAAGTTNGGNTTTCTTGGTAAANAAACTGATACAACCACAATACTCCTATTAAAGGAATAACTAATTCTAATATGACCAATATCATGGTTACAGATCTAAACTTGGCATAGCCTGGAAAATAAGAAGCAAAAACTTCTGTTAAACCCATGAAATTATTCCCCCAAGAAAGCATAAGTGCAATAACAGCAACTATAAACAAGGGCCACTTAATGGTGTCCTTAAGAAAAAACATCCCTAATAAAAACAGAAAAATGACCGATGCCCCAATGTANACCGGACCACTTGTTGAGGGTTGGTTTCCCCAGTANGTGCTTACAGGCCAACCTTTTTGATAGGCATCTCTAAGAAAATTTGAAAATGTAGCATTTTTNGAATCAGTCATTATATCTTCGTCTAAAAGAACTAAACCAGAACCTTTTCCTTTAGCCTTAGGAATCATCAGGTTAATGGATTCGTCAATTCCATAGCTCCAATTCGTCATGTAGGAAAGATCTAACCCTCCNGTGTTGTTCTCATCTTTATCAGANATGGTCAATTCGGATGGTCCTCTTTGGGAATCTTCTAAGTAATCATACGTCATAAANAAATTACCAGAATTACATAAAACGGCAAGAANAATTNCNGCTACGAGGAGCCCACACTTTTTGAAAAATGAAACCAGNGTCTTTGATTTAAATGAAATCATTAATTCATAAATTCCAACCAACATCAGAATCATAAATGTGTAATAAGTGATCTGAATGTGATTAGATCTTAACTCAAGTGCAAGAAATAATGCAAATAAAATAGCACCCACCAAGGCTTTTCTTCTCAAACAATAGATAAATGCTCCCACCATCATGGGCATAAAGGCCATGGCCACAACTTTAGAATTATGTCCTGCTGCTAAACTGATGTAAAAAAATGAACTAAATCCAAACATCAGTGCACCTGTAAGGGATAACCAAGGTCTAATACTCAAACAAATACATAAAATGTAAAAGCCTAAAAAATATAAAAACATATAATTTACTGGGTGGGGCAGCCATAATGTAATGACTTTAAATACTTGATTCATGAGATTACCACCATGCGCCAATGAAACCTGTGTAGCAGGCATACCTCCAAACATAGAGTTTGTCCACAATGGTTCCTCTTCATATGTTTTTCGATAATCATAAATTTCTTTTGCAACTCCTACGTGGTTATTAATATCATCTTGTTTTAAAGAATATCCATCAAATACCGGTGATAAATAATATGCTGAAATAGCTAAAAAAACAAGTATAGCCACAACATGAGGCAAACTGCTCCTAATATTAAAATTCATAGAATAAATTTAATAATCAAATATAGTAAGCAAATTGATAAATTGCGCTTTTATATTTTTATTGTGGATTACTTACTTAAGTAAAGGTTTCTTTCAGCGTATACTTTCCTAAAGAAAGGATCTTTCAAATCCTTAATAAATTGTATTGCTTCTCCCGTTGATTTCATTTCAGGACCTAACTCTTTATTTACATTAGGAAATTTCTCAAATGAAAAAACAGGTATTTTAATTGCATAACCGTTCTTGACTGGCGAGAAATCAAAATCCTTTATTTTATTTTCTCCAAGCATTACTTTAGTTGCATAATTTACATAAGGCTCCTGATAGGCTTTGGCAATAAAAGGGACTGTTCTGGAAGCTCTTGGATTTGCCTCTATTACGTATACTTTATCATCTTTT
>NZMV01000028.1 GCA_002694645.1 Crocinitomicaceae bacterium
AATTCATTTCAGCCGTATAGCTTCCTTTTTCTTTAGTTATTAATATCATTTTTTGAACTAAATCAGCAGAATCAATCCAAAACTGCCCAGTCACAATTTCGGAGTTAATATCCATTGGAATGACCTTGATAATTTGATTTTCATTTTCTTTACCCATTTCTATGGCTATAAAATCATCTTTAAATAGGGAGGTGGATGTGGTACCCATTTCTTTTTTTGGTAAAAAAGCAAAGCCTTTTATTTTGTAATCAATGTCTTCTGGTGATCGATAGATCATTTTTCCTACTCTTTCTTTAATTCTAATAAACTTCACGTCAATATTTATATTTACGTCACATGAGTAGGGTGGAACTCTTTCCAATTTCTCAACCATGTTAAGCATCCTTTTTTTGGCATCACTGGATTGAGCTGAAAGTAAGCCTATGGAGAAGCTAAAAAGTAATATGAATAACCATTTAATCATGTTAAAATATCTTTTCTATTGAAGTTCCAAATACCAACCAGGTTAAAAATTAAAATGTAAACAAATTGTACCAATACAGATTGCTGAAGAACCAATTTATCAATGTCAAAATCAAAAAAGTATTGCCACTTTGTAATATGACTAGTGAATATGTAGGGTAGAATGTCTTTAAATATAGGTGCACCTAGGGTGAAAATGATATTTAAACCAATAAGGATAGCTATTGTACCTACTATGGGACCTATGGCATTGTTGACAAACGATGAAATCATCATGGATAACGAAGCTACCACAATCATAGAAAGCGTACCTGAGCAAAAAGCATAGAAGAAACGCCAAGTAACATCATCACTCGCTATAACGGTTACTCCTCTCCTTAGTACTATTAAATCTCCCGTACCAAATAACAACAACCCTAATCCATAAGTCATACCTGCTAAAAAAACCATTAAGGAAATGGTATATAAGAAGCCCGTAATGGCCTTTGCAATGTAAATTTCAGATCTTTTAAAAGGTCTTTGTAATATTAATCTCAATGTGCCTGTTGCTGCTTCCCCAGCAATAGCATCTCCAGTTACTAAACAAATGAGAATGGGTATATGTATGATGATACTATTTAATAAAATATAAGTAAGTAAATTTGCATTGATTATTTTACCTTCTAGCCTGAAGTCATTTTCCAAGTTTTGTATGGCTATAGAAATTAATTCTTCTCCTTCAAAATACATGGCTAACTGCAGTGCTCCCACAATAAGGAAGATGGCTAGAAAACCAATATACGTTCTTGGTTTTTTAACGATTTTAAAAAGCTCTATGTTTATGAGTCTGATCAATTGGTTAGGTTTAAAAAATATTCTTCAAGTGTTTTAAGTTGCCTAACTTCATAAAGAGAAATATTCTCACTATTGAGGGATTTTATCAATTCGTTAATTTTGGCTTCTTCCCATTGTAAATAGTATGATTCATTTTCATTTGTGAAAGGTATCTGATGCATTTTACAATAATTTTCAATTGCAGTATGTGAGTCTGTTTTAATCTGAATTTTAATCGAATCACTAGACATCAATTGATTTACTTCACCTTCAGCTACTTTTCTTCCTTTATTAATCACAATCATTCGGTTTGAAATTTTTTCAATTTCTGCAAGTATATGACTGGATATAACAACGGTAATTCTTCTTTCTGTGTTAATTTTTAAAATAAGTTCTCTCATATCGGCTTGTCCTTGCGGATCAAGTCCATTGGATGGTTCATCTAGAATAATTAAACTAGGTTGATGCATTAAGGCTTGAGCAATACCTAACCGTTGTTTCATCCCTTGTGAGTAACCTCCAACCTTATCTTTTTTTCGGTCTAATAAATCAACTTCATTTAGTACATCATCTATGATTCGAATGTCCTTAAGTTTAGACATACTATACAAAATTTTTAAATTTTCATAAGCTGATAGGTTTTTGTAAAAGTCAGGCCGTTCAATTAACGCACCAATTTGATTTAAATACTTTTTGTTACTGTAATCAACTCGTTCACCGTCTAATTGAATTAATCCACTATCTGGCTTAATTAACCCTAGTATCATTCTTAGGGTAGTACTCTTTCCAGCGCCATTAGGCCCCAAAAATCCGTAAATATCTCCTTTGTTGACATGAAATGAAATGTCATCAACAGCTTTAAAATTTTGGTAAGATTTGTGAAGGTTTTTTACTTCTAGAATAGATGACATGATCAAATATAGAATTTAGATACTAGTGGTATTCTCTTTTAGCTTTTTTTGTGATTTACATTTAGAGCTACAATACTTTACATTCTCCCAATTTTTACTCCATTTTTTTCTCCAAGTGAAAGGCTTTTCACATGTTATACAAATCTTCTGATCAAGATAGCTTTTATTTCCTTTCATGATTTAAAGTGTGGTAGTTCGTGGGGTCTTGCATAGGGGTAAGAATCGATTTTTTTAAGATCGTAATAGGTGTTTAGTCCGCTAATTCCAACAGATTTTGCTTCTTCAAGATTGATGTAACCCTCCTCACTAAGTGAACTTTTAGCCACATAAACTTGTAGTATTTTTCCTACTATCATTACAGTACCATTATATTTAATGGGGATACTTTCTACGTGTTTTAACCCCATTTTAAGAAAACTTTCCTTCACATAGGGTACTGGGAAATCGTGTTGAAATTCTGGGGTAAAATGGCAAACATCATACTCCGAAGTTTCTTTGTCAAATTTAGCAGATGTATAATGTCCCTCTAACGTTTTATGGTTTGGCAAATGATTTATGGTGTAATATCCGTTTTCAAGAATATTTTCGTGAGTGTGTCTTCTTATTTTTTGCTGCGGCCTTAAAATAAAACCAATAAGTGCGGGATTACTGCCAAGATGAACCACGCTACTGAAAATAGCTAAGTTATGACGGTTTCTTTCGTCAATGGTACTGATTAAGTTTGCGGGCTTAATACCTGTAATACTATTTATGATATTAAGCCGCTTTACCTTCGGCATTTGAAGTATATCTTCTTCGCTAAAAAAAGTCATCATGATTTAAATTGTTTTATTCCTTTATTCCAATAATTAAAGAATGATCCTGTTGCATCCACATTTGGGAAAATCCAATCTCTTTCTGTTATAATTCCTTTGTAATGATTTGTAAAAGGATGTTCTTTATAGTGTATTTCCATTTTGGCAGGTAATAGTTCAAAAAGCTGATCAAATTCCATTATTGCTATCTGAATATCTTGTATTTCTGAAGCTATTTCCANAACAAATGANATAACATCTTCGGAAATAGGATAGGTAGAAAAGTGAGAGGGTTCTAAAAGCAATATTCGATTAACGTCTTTATTTTTGCNCCATAANGGNTCTAAATTGTAAGTATTGAANATGTAGGAGTCTTTTTCATTGTCAATATTAANCCTTTGTTGTTCTGGTAATGTTGTTTTTANTNTTAATGANGTAGTTGATCTCAAAGCTTCTGGAATTTCNTTAAAGGAGTANAGTTCTTCGTAGGATTTNTTCAAAAATGAATTTGNGTCGCGAGTAGAAAAGTATTTATTGATNTTTTCTTGATTAGCTATGTATTTTTTTTGTCGTGTNGTACCAGCCACCCATTGCCAACTAAGCGAATTACTTCCCCAGTCACCATCTANCAAGTGATAATACATCCACTGAGCAGGTTTCAGCCAATGGTATTGCCCNACATTACAGCATACTGCTGCGATATACATTCTCATGTGGTTGTGAATATACCCTGTTTCATAAAATTCNTGTATACAGTCATCCATAGCGCTTATTCCTGTTTTTCCTTCAACAATAGCTTTTGGAATGGTCCTAAATTTAACATGTTGCTGGGGATGCTTTAGGTCATTTTGCAGGTTTTGATTCTTTTGCCATATTTTTTGCCAATAATCTCTCCATACCAGTTCTTGAAAAAATTTTTCCATTTTCTTTTTGTCAAGACCTTTTTTCATAAGCAACTCTAGTACAAATTTGGTAGAAATAACACCTCTAGAAATGTAGGGTGATAACCGGCTCACTGTCCCATTTTTGAAGTTCCTTGTTCTCGCGTAAGCAGCAACATCAAAATTGGTAATAACTTCAATTAATCTATCTAATATCATTCTTACAAAAATCTATCTTATAAATGAAATTTCATCTACATGTTTAAGTAGAGATTTTATTTTGGGCATAACAATTGCGCTTAATTTGTAAATTTATGAGCCCTAATCTTTTACATTAATATTTTTATTAAAATGAGATTTTCTTTTTATGTATGCATTATTTTATGTGTATTCATTACCACAAGTTGTAAAAAGGGTTGTACAGACCCGTTAGCATATAATTATAATGCTCACCGCTCAATTGATAATGGTCGTTGTAAATACCATAATCACGTGAGAATAGACTCTATACGAATTTTGAATATTTCAGATACGGATCAAAATGGGGTAGAGTGGGATGAGCCTTTTAATTGGTGGGATTTAACTTTTGATGTATATGTAGGTAACGATTTAATCTACATGTCTGATATTTTTGATGTTAATTTTTCCAGTATGGGAAACGATGTTTTTTTAGATCTTTCTGATGAAAATGAACTTAAGAATGATGAATGGGAAAATGATGGATACAAGATTGTGTTTTATGATTATGATGACCCCTATGTAGTGCCAGTTGATTCGGCTGTAATAAATCCTTTTTATTATGTCGGTATGAAGAAAAATGATCGATTTTTAAAAAAGATAAAATATAAGTATCGAAATGTGGATTTAGAATTCGAAACGTATTTCAGCTGGGACTAGTCTGTTAATTGTAACATGCATTTATAGGTGTTACAATGTGCTTCTACTATATCATATATTTTTTCAGAATAACCACCACCCATAGAAGTGACAATAGGTATATTTTTTTTTTGAGCAAATTCATATATCATTTCGTCTCTTTTTTTACATCCATCTCTAGATACTTTTAGTCTTCCTAATTTATCAGTGGAAAGTATGTCTACGCCTGATATGTAAAATATGAGATTGGGCTTTAGTGTACTATCTAATTTTTTAATCGAGTGTTCGAGAGTTTTAAGGTATTCACCGTCCTTTACTCCATCATCTAATTCTACATCTAAATCCGATATTTCTTTTTTAAAAGGATAATTTTTTTTGCCGTGCATGCTAAAGGTGTAGACTCGATTTTCTTCTCTAAAAATGGAAGCTGTTCCATTACCTTGGTGTACATCTAAATCTATAACTAAAATTTGATTCATTTGAAATTTTTCAATTGCATAATAAGAGGCTACAGCTACATCATTGAAAAGACAGAATCCTTCACCCCTGTTTCTAAACGCATGGTGTGTTCCCCCAGCGATGTTTGCAGCAGCACCAAATTCCATTGCGTAATCAACACATTGTCTGCTTCCTTCAGTGATCATATATTCTCTCTCAACGAGCTCTTTAGTAAGCGGAAAACCAGTCTTTCTGATCTCACTTTTTGTTAATGTTAGTGAATTTAAATTTTGAATGTATTTCCTGTCATGTACTTTTTCCACCCAATTCTCCTTTATTTTATTCGGAGAAAAAAATTGTTCTTTGCTAA
>NZMV01000029.1 GCA_002694645.1 Crocinitomicaceae bacterium
ATACTCCCTGACGGTAATCGATGATAATAATTGTACAATAGATACTTCGATTATAATTTCGAATACTTCAGGTCCTCAAATTACCGTTAATAATACTGCAGACCCAAGTTGTCATGGAGGAAATGACGGATCAATAGATTTAAGTGTTTCAGGAGGAAATCAGCCTTATCAGATATTCTGGAATCCTAACCAAACTTCTCAAACTAGCGTTATATCAAATTTATTTGCCGGAGAACACGTTGTACACGTTATTGATGCTGTTGGATGTACTGTGATAGACACCATTACCTTGAACGAGCCCAGTCCTATTCTAATTGACTTGACCTTGAACAACAGTACATGTCAATCGTGCGATGGAACCGCTAGTGCTGTAGTAAGTGGTGGTAACCCATCTGCTATATACAATACTATATGGTCAAACGGAAATTCAGGTAACCTAGCCTCAAATTTATGTAGCGGAATATACACTATATCTGTTAGTGATAATTTTGGTTGTTCAAAAGATTCTAATTTTACAATATCTGACGATTTAACTGGAATTTCTGTCAATCCTACCTTAATCTCACCTAACTGTCCAGGAGCATTAAACGGAAGTATTTCCCTAAGTCCAACTGGTGGAGCAAGTCCTTACAATTATGTTTGGATGAATAATGGAAGCACATCCAGTACCGTAAATAACTTACCTTCAGGAGAATATGAGGTGCTTATAACCGATAATAATGGATGCACTGAAGTGGCTTCATTTTTACTAAACAACAGTACAGAAAATATTGACATTTCTTCATATGTGACTCCCGCTGATTGCAATGCTAACAATGGTAATATTAAAATTATCCCTAATGGAGGTACAGCACCATATACATACAGTTGGAGTAATAATAGTGTTACTGACTCTATATTCAATCTTTCTGCTGGGATATATACCGTAACTGTAACTGATAACAATGGGTGTTCGAATACTGCTTACATAGGATTACCAAACTTTAATAACTTAACTATTTCAACCGTGGTGACTCATGTGGCTTGTTTTAATGAAAATACCGGCTCCATTTCAGCTACTGTTTCTGGTAATACAGGAAGCACAACCAATACTTGGTTTGATGAAAATGGGAATAATTTGAGCTCTGGAGTAAATGTTTCGAACCTCAGTGCTGGAAATTATACGCTTCAAGTAGTTGATGATATCTCTGGTTGCTACCAATTTGAAAATATATCTATTGAACAAAATACGCCTATACAGGCCAGTTTGGGTAATACTAATAACGCTAGTTGTGATGTAAGTTGTGATGGAGAAGCATCTTTAGTAGTATATGGTGGTAGTCATCCATATAGTTACCTATGGGATAATGGCGCAAGCACTTCCATTGCAAATAATCTTTGTGAAGGCCTTAACAATGTATTAATAACGGATGTGCAGGGGTGTACCTTTAGCCAAGCATTCATTATTGAAAAAGACGATAACTTAACTTTTACAAGTTCTACTATTAATGCTACATGTGGTAATTGCGATGGGGTTGCCAATTTGACAGCGGTTGGAGGTAGTGGAAATGAATCATTTACTTGGTTTGATGGAATCGTTTCAAATAGCCATCCTAATTTATGTGCTGGGGTTCACGGTTTCGAACTTATTGATAACGCAACAGGCTGCTCTGTGATTTCGTCTGTAGAAGTAAGTGACATTGGTGGGCCAGATAATTCTATTGTAAATACCGTTAATCCGACCTGTTTTAATGGAGCAGATGGTAGCGCATCGGTTATAGCAAGTGGTGGAACACCTCCATATAATTATAATTGGATACCTAGTGGTCAAAATACCAATGTGATCTCTGGGCTTTCTGCTGGTCTTTATCATTTAGAAGTAATAGACAATAATAATTGCAAACTTGTTGTGCCCGTCTCAATAACCAACCCATCAGCTCCTCTAGTAGAACAACTCACAGAAAATGCTACGTGTGGTTTAAATAACGGTGCTATTTCTCTTATTGTTTACCAAGGAAATGGATCTTACAGCTATAGTTGGAATGGACCAAATGGATTTAGTAGTAATGCTAAAAACATATCAAANCTTGAAGCTGGAGTTTATGAGCTTACNATTAGTGATGGGAATGGTTGTTTATACCCTTATACTTTCACCATAAATAGTGATAATGGNTTAACTATCGATTTAANTAAAACCGATATAAGTTGTTTTGGAATTAACGATGGATCTATCTCTAGTACTGTTTCTAACGGTAGTGGAAGCTACAATTATCTGTGGTCAACAAGTTCTACAAATTCTAATATAAACAACCTTGGTCCTGGANTATATTCACTCACTGTGACCGATGTAAATACCAATTGTATTTCCAGTGATTTTGTAGAGCTNCTAAGNCCTGATTCCATTTCAATAAGTACAGCTTTTGTCTTGGAGCCGAGTTGTTTTGGTCAAAATAACGGCCAAGCGAGTGTTTCTGTATCTGGTGGAAATAACATATATGCTGTAAATTGGACAGGAATAGGTGTTGGGTTTGAGCAACTGAACTTAAGTGCTGGAAACTACCCTATTACGGTAACTGATCAAAATAACTGTACTGCTAACGGGGTAGTTACTATAAACCAACCAGACTCTATTCAAGTTATTGTGGATCAAATCATCAANTCTTATTGTGTAGATCAAAGTGATGGGGAAATTTATATCTCNGTCATCGGAGGTATTAGNCCTTACAANTATAGTTGGATTAATACAGGNGGAACATATAGTAACANTTCTGATCAAGATATAAACAACCTACTACCAGGAACCTACATAATTACTATTATTGACCAAAATTTGTGTTCAAATAGCGACACTATTANTGTGGATGCACAAAACACCATCATTGCTGACGCGGGGATTGATTCAAGCGTGTGTGTCGGTGGTTGTTTGGATATTNTTGGAAGTGGATTGGGGTCTAGTGTATTGAGTTATTCNTGGAGTATTGTTGATTCTACCACTATTTTATCCACGGATAGTTTAATTAGCNCCTATTGTTTTAATGACACGAATGATCTTCAATTTGTTCTTTCTGTTTCTGATCAAAGTTGTAGCGATAACGATACCATTACCATTTCTGTAAACCCATTACCTATTGTTGATGCAGGTCTTGATGTAGATGAAATCTACGGAGCTGATGTTGAACTTGGAGGCCAACCAACCGGACCTGTTGGATCTTCATTTGTATGGAGTCCTAGTATTAATTTCCTTAATCCTAATGACAGTACCTTACCTAATCCTGATGTGATTGTGTTAGCTAACCAGTCATATAGCGTCACCGTAACAGATATCAATGGTTGTCAGAACTCTGATGATATCAACATTATTCTTATTCCTGATATTTCATATTCCTCTGGCTTTTCACCGAACAATGATGGAGTGAATGATACGTGGTCTATTGACCAAATAGATCAATTCCCAAATTGTAATGTGGAAATATATAATCGATGGGGAACATTATTATTCAAGTCTGTTGGCTATAATGAACAATGGACCGGTTTGTTTAATGAGAAGCCCCTTCCAATTGGAACATATTATTTTGTGATTAAACTTAATGACCCTCTTTTCCCAGATCCAGTGACTGGTCCAGTAACNATNATTAGATGATAAAAGCATACAGTAGACATATCACATTACTTCTCTTTTCCTTTATGTTTTATTACAACATATCGGGACAGCAAATTCCTGTTTATAGCCAGTTCTTTATGAATAAATATGTAAATAACCCTGCATTTGCTGGTATTGGGGACAAGTTCAGTGTAAGTTCAAATCATCGNTACCAATGGGTTGGAATCACAGATGCTCCAAGAACATACACACTTAGCATTGATGGGCCAACAAAAAAATCAAATANCGGNTTAGGAGCATTTTTATATACAGATCACGTTGGTCCTACTAGACGAACAGGAATTCAAGCTTCCTACTCTTATTTACTAAATATTAACAGTAAAATAAAATTGTCGCTTTCCCTTAGTGCTGGATTACTTGAATGGAAAATTGATGGGCATAAATTAAATTTAATCAACCAAAGTGACCCTGCCCTTCTAAACAATGTATTAAGAGACATTGTTCCTGATGCAAAATTTGGTTTCATCATGTTCAGCAATAATTGGCACTTTGGAGCTTCAGCTGCAAATTTATTGCAAAATGAAATATCGTTTTCTAGTTCAACCAATTCGAGTGGCAATAAACTAGAGGATCACTATACAGTTCATGGTGGATATATTTTTAACATTAATAATGATATTGAAATAGACCCCTATTTGTTAATTCGACTTGTTTCTCCTGCTCCAGCTCAGGTGGAGTTTGGTNCCAAATTTTCATGGAAAAATACAATTTGGGCTGGTTTCACTTTCAGGTCNGCAAATAATGTGGAGAATTTTTCTGGAGATGCNGCATCACTNCTGATTGGCTACACGCACCAAAACAANCTATCTTTTGGATATGCATATGATTTTACGACTTCAAACCTAGGTAACTACAGTAATGGAACTCATGAACTTTTGTTCAGAATTTTATTCAATAGAGAATAATTAATTCTCCTTTCTTTGTGTAATAAATAGGGTGTAAATAAATGAGAAAATGCTCACGCCTGACTGTCTTTCTAACATATCATCAGACAGCATAGAAANAACCATTAATATGCCAAAAANAAAGCATAANGGATTTCTATAAATTTTAGTGTAAAGTAGGGGGCTCACCAAAACTGTCAACCAAAGAATAAACCCAAATAAACCAAGGTTAATTAATTGAGTAAGAAATTGATTATGNGGGAATTTTTGATTTTCAATTTCCAATATACTTGATGCCATTTTATATTCCTTACTCATAGCCTCTTTATAGCCTCCTGTACCATATCCAAAAAACCAATGTTTTGAAAAGGTTTTCAGGGCANTTTTCCAGTAGAAAAACCGTTGAATTAAAGTTTGATTATTTGGGTTTTTGGTCTGTTTATATTGCTGAAATTCAAATATTAAACTCCTTAATCTTTTTTCAAAAAGGTTGTATTTCAAATATGTAGTTTCTCCATTTTCAATGCGGATAACATCTCCCCTTCGTAATTGAGAAAGTGAATTGGCGTCTTTTCTTAAACCCATTGAGGTCATATAACGATAAATGGTGTATTTAATCTCTTGTCCCCTTTTATCGAAAGCATAGAATGGTATATTACTTGCTTTGTTCCAAGCGGTAACTAATTCTATCTCCGCAATNTTTCTCCANAAATAGAATCCATTTTCTAATGTATTATTAATCGTGTCATGCAAATACTTTTCTCCATTTGGTGAGTATTTTGGTAATTCGGTGTTAACGATCTCAACCTTTGGTGTATTCATTTCTTGATAAACAGATATAAAATATGAGGCTATTACTGNNAGTGATAANAAAAAGGAAGCTATAACCGCTAGCCTATGTCGCACAAAAACCCCCTTTAGGGATCTTAAAAAAAGAAATAATATAGCTATTGTAATTGCTATATAAGACGTAAAAGAATTTAGCTGGTATAATCCCGCAGCAATAATTACCACAAATACTAACGCGATTACTTTATTTAATTTTTCGACGAAAAGTAAATATCCTGAAAGAAAAAAACCAAACGATAATAAAACCGCATATCTAATATGGGACATAAAAATAGACAAGTCTCGGTTTGATCCCGTGTTTTTTTTAGGGTTAATCAAATCATATTTAACTAAAAATAAAACGAGTACACTTGCACATAAGGAACATAAAAAAACCGTTAATACTGATTTCCATTCTTTTGCCTTTAGCGGGTCAGATGTTCCTATTACAAGGGGTAAAATTAAAAGAGGAAGTTTTATTCTTAAACTATTTAGGCCATTTGAAAGGTTATTCGTGAAAATCAACCAAATAAACTCGATTAGAAAAATTGATAATAACCCAATAAGTATATATTGATTTGCTAAAAAAAGACTTCTCTTTGATTTAAAATTTCCTTCCGTCACATAATTGACAAGCATGCCAATTAAAGAAATACTTAATAAAATCTTTCCGAATGAAAGACCTATTGTAAATAGTAAAAGGAATAAGATATAGATTCTTCTATGCCATTGTTGACCCAACACAACTTAGTATCCTAAAATATGGTAATACAAAGAATCAACATTTAACACTTCCAAGGCTTTGGTAACACACGAATCATACTTTAATGATGCCTCTATCCTTCCAGATTGGTAATGTGTTCTAGAAATAATTTCATTCTCAATAAAAAAGGATATTTCGTCCTTATATTTTTTTAAATCTCTAGAAATATTTGCACTGAAAATGCTATCTAGATCTATAAAGGTTTTTATATTTTCATTAAATCTGTCCTCTCTAACTGCAGATTCCTTTAATGACTCCAGCAATTGGTAGGATTCTGTAGTATATTTTACATCTTGATCTAAAACAAATTGGCTAAATCTTGAATAAGCATCTTCGCTTAATACATATGTGCTTGGATCTATGGAATCTTTTATGTTCTTAATTTCTTCGTTTGTAAAATCAGAAATGTAATCATCAAAAAGTAACTTTTCAGTTAAGCTGTTGTAATAACTTGATTTCACCATTATGTCTGGCTCAATTCCTCTAGAATCTGTAACCGTTCTTCCATTTTGAGTTTTAAACTCTTTCACTAAACTATCTGCTATGGCGATTGATTTCTTACCTTCAGAATAATCTACTTTTTGAATGCACCTACCACTTGGTGTATAGTATTTAGCAACTGTAAGTTTGATTTGACCTCCAAAACTTACCGGTTTGGTCTGTTGAACAAGACCCTTACCAAAACTCGTATTTCCCACGACTACTCCCCTATCTAAGTCCTGAAGACTTCCTGCAACAATTTCACTTGCAGATGCAGACATTTCATCGACTAATACCACTACAGACATATCCTTTGCAATAGGTAATTCCTGAGTGATATAGGTTCGATTCATTTCTTTTATTCTGCTTTTGGTGCTTACTACTTTTTGACCTTTATCTATAAAAAGATTTACTATTTTAACCGCTTCATTTAGTAGTCCACCACCATTTGAACGCAAATCAATAATTAACTTATCTACATCATTCTTTTGTAGAGCAGTTAAGGCTTTTTTAAATTCACTATACGATGTCTGTGTGAATGAAGTTAATTTAATAATACCTATGTTTTTAGCAATCTTTTTGGAAAAACTGACCGCTGGAATTTGAATGTCTTTTCGAACTATCTTTATGTCTATGTCTTGGTTTTCTCTAACTATACTTAACACTATTTCAGACTCTGCTGCTCCTTTTAACAACGTGCCAATTTCATCAATAGATAAGTTCTCTAATGTAATGCCATCAATAGAAATAAGTTGATCCCCTACCCTTAAGTCTGATATTGTTGCTGGTGAATTTTCATATAACTCCGTTACCAATACTCGTTGCTCTTTAATTTTAATCGTTGCCCCTATACCTCCGTATTCTCCTGTGGTTGCAAATCGAAAATCCTCTATTTCAGATTCTGAAATATATACTGTATATGGGTCTAATGACTTAAGCATGGCGTTTATTCCAGTTTTCATGATTTTTCCAGGCAATAATTCATCAACATAATTACTATTCAACTTCTCATAAACGGAGGCCATTATCTTTAGATTTTTACTTATTTCAAAGTAATCATCATCTGATTTAGATGCTGCTATTAAACATATGGCAGAAAGTATGATGATGATACTGTTTCTAACCCTTTTCATGTGTGTCTTTTATTTTTTGCATCGCTTCTTTCAATTCTATTGCATCACAAACGTAATTGGCTATATATACAATCGCTAAATGCTTATTTAAATTCCAACTAAAATCTTCAGCATATATTGCTTTAAGTTGCCTTTTTAATTTATTTCTTTCAACTGCTTTCGCTATTTTTTTTTTGGAAATAGAAAATAGCACTTTTGGCTCTTTGCTTTGCACAACATAAACCATCAAGGGATAAAAAATAGATGTTTCTCCTTTTTGAAATAGTCGGTTAATTTCCTCTTTATTTTTAAGGGTATTAATTTTCAAAACCAAAAATTGGCAATGATAAATTTACTGAATTAATTTTCTGAGAAAAGATATTTTAACTATCCTTTAATAAAGTTTTCAATAGCCATAGTCATTGACGGGATTCCGGGTTGAGGTGCCTTGATGTCAATTCTAAGGCCTGCTAACTCAGCTGCCTTTGCTGTTGTTGGGCCAAATGCAGCTATTTTTGTTCCGTTTTGNTTAAATTCTGGGAAATTCTTGATTAAGGATTGTATTCCTGATGGGCTGTAAAAAACAAGTATATCATATTTAACATCCGATAAGTCTGAAAGATCACTGCACACTGTTTTGTATAAAACAGCATTTTGGAAATTAATGTTGTTCTTTTCTAACAGCTCTGGTATATTTTTTCTCTGAATATCAGAACAAGGAACAAGAAACTTCTCTGTATTGTGTTTGTTAATTAGTTGTATTAAGTCTGCAAAAACTTGCTTTCCGTGAAAGATTTTTCTTTTTCTATACACTACATAATTTTGCAAATAATANGCAACGGCCTCTGACACACANAAATACTTCATGTCATCCGGAACGGTGAATCTAGTCTCTTTAGCTATTCTGAAAAAGTGATCAATCGCCATTCNAGAAGTGAAAATTACTGCACTATAATTTGATAAATTAATCCTTTGTTGCCTAAAATCCATAGGGTCTACTCCTTCTACATGTATNAATGATCTGAAGTCTACTTTTAAATTAAATCTTTCTGCTAAATCACTAAATGGATTTTTATCTGTCTTTGGTTCAGGCTGAGAAACAAGAATTGATTTTATACTCATTTGCAAAATTTAGTTAACACTTTTTACCTAACTAATCGCTAGATANGATGAAATCATGCCCAAAGGCAAAATTTCGAGGGTGCAAAGGTAAAAAATAATATGTATATATGAAATGTTTTCTTTTAATCCTGTTCTAAACAGAAATATGAATCGATAGATAAACAAGGTAACGAGCAACAAAAAGAATATCCCATTTACAAATTGAATGGTATTCGATTCTAAACGATACAAATAAAGGATATTAAATAAAATGGTTGGGATACAAACTAAACCATTATGAATAACACCCAAATAAAATGTTGTTTTATATAAACGAAATAAGTCTGCTTGCTCTAAAAAAACCGCTGAAAAATTCAATATCACATATTTAATTAAAATTAATGTCGCAATAGTAATGTATATTAAAATAGATGGTGTGGAGGAAAAATAGAAATGTAGCATTATTCCCTGAATAAAAACAGAGCTCCATAACAGTATAGTAAACTCTTGTTCTGCTGTGTTGTTGTCTACGTTTTTAAAATAACTTTTATTGAATGGNGCTAAAAAAATGGACCTTACTAAATTAATCCTTGTTCTTGTCACATATACACACATAATTATGGCAATTANAAAGGGAATAAGCAACCCAAAAAACTCGATTAAATTTCTTTCGATAAGTTCCAAAAAAATAAATTAAGATGCCNGNAAGCTTTAAAAGTAAGCTTTTTAACTAGTTTTTCTATTTTTGCATTCCTGTTAATTAACATATGTCCGAAAACTTTCCATACAATAAATTAAATCGAGAGGCTGGAGAAAAAAAACTAGCAGAAGAAAATTTTAAGCGAATTACGCTTTCATTTTACAAATACGTCATCATTAAAAATGCTAGCGAGCTGAGAAACGAATTGTACTTACAGTNGGAAAAATTGAATGTACTTGGAAGGGTTTACCTAGCAGAGGAAGGAATAAATGCTCAAATATCGGTTCCAGAACATCATTTTTCTGCTTTTGAAACCCAAATAANCTCGATTACATACTTTAAAAATATTCCTTTTAAAATTGCTTTAGAAGAGCCTGTTTTTTCGTTTTACAAACTGATCATTAAAGTGAGAAAGCAAATTGTTGCTGACGGGTTGNGTATTGATGATTATGATATTACTAATGTGGGAAACCACCTTAATGCTAAACAATGGAACGAGGCCATTGATAAAGGCGCAACAGTAGTTGATATGAGGAATCATTATGAAAGTGAAATCGGACATTTTAGAAGCGCAATATTACCNGAGGCTGAAACGTTTAGAGAGGAATTGCCTATGGTGGAAGAGATATTAAAAGGNAAAGAAGATGAAAATATTTTGCTCTATTGTACGGGTGGAATACGCTGCGAAAAAGCATCTGCCTATTTAAAACACAAAGGTTTCCATTCAGTTAATCAACTTTACGGAGGAATTATCAATTATGTTCATGAGGTAAACAAAGACGAATTAGAGAATAAATTTATTGGAAAAAACTTTGTTTTTGATGACCGTTTAGCTGAGCGAGTCACNGATGACATTGTGAGTAATTGTCATCAGTGTGGTAATCCTTGTGATAATCACACCAATTGCAAAAACCTACATTGCAATTTACTTTTCATTCAATGTNATCAATGTAAAGAAAAATATAAAAATTGTTGCTCAATTGGATGTGTTGAAGTTACTTCACTTAGCGATAATGAACAAAAAAAATGGAGAGCTGGAAAAGAAAACAAAAAAATATTCCACTCACATAGAAAAGTAGATTTAAAAAATAAACTATAGTCGATGGCTAGTTTTAAAGAAAGAAAGAATATTAAGTTAAATCAACTTTCAAATGATGTATTAAAAATATGGGAAGAAGAGAATACATTTAAAAAAAGTGTTGAAAACAGAAGTGAAAACAAGCCTTTTGTTTTTTATGAAGGTCCTCCTTCTTCAAATGGTCTCCCTGGTATTCATCACGTAATGGCAAGAGCATTAAAAGATGTTTTTTGTAGATATAAAACACTTAAAGGTTTTAGAGTAAATAGAAAAGCGGGGTGGGATACCCATGGTCTACCCGTAGAGCTAAGTGTAGAAAAAAAATTGGGTATTACAAAAGAAGATATAGGAAGNAAAATTAGCGTAGAAGANTATAATGCTGCATGTAAAAAGGCAGTAATGAAATATACAGATGTNTGGAACGATTTAACGAAAAAAATGGGATATTGGGTTGANACCAATAACCCATATGTTACCTATGACAACAAATACATTGAATCTGTTTGGTGGTTGTTAAATGAAGCATATGAAAAAAATTATATTTATAAAGGGTATACTATTCAACCCTACTCTCCAAAAGCTGGAACAGGATTAAGTTCTCATGAATTAAATCAGCCTGGGTGTTACAAACAAGTAAAGGACACNTCCATTACTGCACAGTTTTTACTTAGGCCTGNAAATAAAGCTATTTTTAATGTGAAAGAGCCTGTCTTTTTCATTGCTTGGACCACAACTCCTTGGACACTTCCATCCAATACCGCCTTGGCCGTAAACAAAAAAGTTGAATATGTATTAGTTAAAACAGCCAATCAATACACCCANAAAAGTTGTTGTTTAATTTTAGCTAAACAAAGAGTACCATCCGTACTAAGCAGCCCATATGTGGAAAAAAACTCTATGGTTNACGAATCCAAGCAAATCCCATATGAAATCATACAACACATAAACGGAGAAGATTTAATCGGGTTATCTTACGAGCAACTCATCCCCCTTGCGNAACCTCATCATGGTGTTGGTAATGCTTTTAANGTTATTCATGGTGACTTTGTATCGACTGAAGATGGAACAGGTATTGTTCACATCGCACCTACTTTTGGAGCNGATGATGCAAAAGCAGCTGAAAAGGCTGGAGTCCCTCCTATGCTGACCCTAAATAATGAAAATGAATTAGTGCCTCTTGTAAACTTACAAGGGAAGTTTATCGACAAACTAGGGTTTTTAAGTGATAAATTTGTTAAGAACGCCTATTATCAACCAGAAAACGAACCTTCACGTTCTGTAGATGTTGAAATAGCCATACACCTAAAAGAAAAAAACAGAGCTTTTAAAGTAGAAAAGTATGAACACAATTACCCCCACTGCTGGCGTACGGATAAGCCTATTTTATATTACCCATTAGATTCTTGGTTTATTAAAGTATCTGCATTTAAAGAAAAAATGTACGATCTCAACCAAAAAATTAACTGGAAACCTGCTTCTACTGGTGAAGGTAGGTTTGGAAATTGGCTACAAAATGCGAACGACTGGAATTTATCTAGATCTCGCTTCTGGGGTATACCCCTTCCTATATGGGTAACGGAAGATAAAAAANAAATAAAATGTATTGGGTCGGTTGAGGAACTTCAGAAGGAAGTAGAAAAATCCGTTTCCGCTGGCTTCATGAAAAAAAACCCATTAGCCCAATTCAAACCTAACGACTTTTCCTATGATAATTATAACTCATTTGATCTACATAAGCATTTTGTAGACGGGCTAATCCTGTGTAGTGAAAATAATGAACCTATGTACAGAGANNNTGACCTAATAGATGTTTGGTTTGACTCTGGCTCTATGCCTTATGCGCAGTGGCATTATCCTTTTGAAAACAANTCGCTTATTGATGAAAAGAAAGCTTTCCCTGCTGATTTTATAGCTGAGGGAGTGGACCAAACAAGAGGTTGGTTTTATACTCTTCATGCTATTTCCACTATGATTAAAGAGGGTGTAGCCTACAAAAATGTGATATCAAATGGATTGGTCTTAGATAAAAATGGGCAAAAAATGTCAAAACGACTTGGCAATGCTGTTGACCCTTTTAAAACGTTAGACCAATATGGGCCCGATGCTACGAGGTGGTATATGATCACAAACTCACAACCNTGGGATAACTTAAANTTTGATCTTGCGGGNATTGAAGAAGTAACTCGAAANTTTTTTGGGACTCTTATAAATACCTATAATTTCTTTGCNTTATATGCTAATCTTGACGAATATAAACCATCTAACAATTCGGATAATATCGCTTTTGAAGAAATAGACCACTGGATAATNTCAAAATTAAACTCATTAATAAAAAAAGTAAATGAGTGTTATGATGACTATGAACCTACTAAAGCGGGTCGTCTGATACAATCTTTTGTAGTTGATGAATTAAGCAATTGGTATGTCCGTTTGTGCNGAAAACGTTTTTGGAAAGGGGAGTTGACAGAAGATAAAAAAGCAGCTTATTACACGCTACACCTNTGTCTAAAAGAAGTAAGCATACTCATGTCTCCAATTTCACCTTTTTATAGCGATTTGCTTTATAGNGATCTTTTATTTTCCAATAGCTCGGTTCATTTATCGGATTTTCCAGAACCTCAAACCCATTTGATAAATCTTGATTTAGAAGAAAAAATGAATCTTTGTCAGCAAGTTTCTTCTTTGGTTTTGAGTATTAGAAAAAAAGAAAAAATCAAAGTAAGACAGCCTCTCCAAAAGATCCTTATTCCTTCTAGAGGAAAATCTTTTGAAAATGCCATTAAAGAAGTAGAGTCATTAATATTAACAGAAGTAAATGTGAAAGAGCTTTTGTTTATAAAACAAGACGACCCTATGCTTAAAAAGAAACTTAAACCTAACTTTAAATATTTAGGTCCTAAGTTTGGCAAACAAATGAAGTTTATCGCNAATGCTGCNAACAACGCTTCAGTTTCAGATATTANATCNTATGAAAGTAACGGGAATCTCACATTGGACATAGGGGCTGAAAAAATTTCATTTGATAGTAGAGCTTTTGATGTAATAACTGCAGATGTTCCTGGTTGGAAAATTGCAAATAGTGAAAATATTACTGTTGCNCTTGATTTAACTATTTCTGAAGAGTTGAAGAACGANGGTATTGCTCGTGACCTTGTAAATAGAATACAAAATATTAGGAAGGAAACACAATTAGAAGTTACTGATTTTATCAATGTTTTCTTCTGTGCTAATAATGAAATAAAAAATGCTATAAACAACAATTTAAATTATATTTGCTCGGAAACATTAGCAAAAGAGATCCTTTTTCAAGACAAGATAGAAAAACCTTTTTTTGCTGGTGAAAATGAGGAAATTCAACTTTCAATAGAAAAAACCAAATAATTTTCTGCCGTTATGAATAAGGAAAAAAATAGATACAGCGACTCAGAACTAGAAGAATTTAGATCTATAATTGAAAAAAAACTAGTAGAAGCTAAAGAAGATCTTGTTATTTTAAAAGGCTCATTGTCCCACAAAGATGATCACGGTACGGATGATACCGGAAGATCATTTAACATGATGGAAGACGGCGCTGAGACGTTGATGAGAGAGGAGAACGCTCAACTTGCCGCTAGATCCGAGAAGTTCATCAAAAACTTAGAAAACGCTTTGATAAGAATTAATAACAAAACCTATGGTGTTTGTCGTAAATCAGGGAAATTAATTAGTAAAGAGAGGTTAAAACTTGTGCCTCATGCTACTCTTAGTATTGCTGCAAAAAATGCTGAAAGTTAACCTTATCAACGTAAAAAAGTTTATTCCGTTATTTATCGTTTTGTTTGTAATCTTAATTGATCAGGTTACAAAAATCTATATCAAAAGTCATTACCAATTAAGTTTTGGTAACTCAATTGTTGATTGGGGCTTATTAAAGATTGAGTTTGTTGAAAATCCGGGCATGGCCTTTGGGTTTTCTTTCGATAATA
>NZMV01000030.1 GCA_002694645.1 Crocinitomicaceae bacterium
TCCATTTGGATGAAAGCACATTTAGAACGAACCACAAGAATGATTGAACGAGATAAAAATCACCCATCTATCATTGCATGGTCGTTGGGAAATGAAGGAGGTAACGGATGTAATTTTCATGCTACCTACAAAAAGGCTAAATCTATGGACAGCACGAGAATAGTAGTATATGAACGCTCTGTACTAGATTGGAACACGGATATAGTAGGTTTGATGTATGCAGATTATGATTACCTAGAAAAATATGCCCAAAATAAAAACCAAAAACGACCTTTTATCCTTTGCGAATACGCTCACGCTATGGGAAATAGTTTAGGAGGCATTAAAGAATATTGGGATCTATTTAAAAAATACGACAAACTTCAAGGTGGTTTTATTTGGGATTTCCAAGATCAAGGATTGCTAACCAAAACTAAAGATGGCAGGCCTTACTTTGCCTACGGTGGTGATTTTGGACCTAGAGATATTCCAAGTGATCATAACTTTTTAAATAATGGATTAATTGCAGCAGATAAATCACTGAATCCTCACATGTTAGAAGCCAAAGTGGCTTATCAAAATATTGAATTTTCAAAGACTAAAATACTTGGACAAATAAGAATTAAAAATAATCATTTTTTCAAAGATCTTAGCAATGTTATTTTTAAGTGGTCGCTTGTTGAAAATGGCAGCCCCATTGAAAAAGGCACTATAGAGGATATATCTTTATCTCCTCAGGAAATCAATAATGTATACATCCCCTACAAAAGTAAAATTAATCCACATGCTGAATTTTTTATACACCTTTTTGCTACATTAAAAGAAGATGAAAAAGGATTAAAAAAAGGACAAATTATCGCTCAATATGAGCACCCTATTAATAAAAGAGAATCTCCTCACATTAGTACCATTTCTAACGGTAAAATTTCAAAGGAAATGAATGGTAAAGAAATTTTAATTAGTGGGACTAATTTCCACATTACCATCAACACAGAATCAGCCACCCTTACAAAATATATAGTAGACGGTACAGAATTTATTAAGGAAGGCGGTCATATTAATTTTTGGAGAGCGCCTGTTGATAATGATTATGGAGCCAAAACACCTGTGAAGTACAAAGAGTGGAAATCTATTGGGAGAAACAATTACAACTTTAGTTACAGCATAAATCAAAAAAACAAAGGAGAAATTAATTTAAACTTTACTACTGTAATCTTAAATGGGGATGCCCAACTAACCAAAAACTATGACATTTACGCTAATGGCCGTATCCATATTTCTAATCAACTTATTGCAATTAAAGGAAAACACTCCCCTATTTATCGTTTTGGAAATCAATTCGAAATTCCTGAATATTTTTCACAATGCCAATGGTATGGAAATGGTCCCGGAGAATCTTATGTAGACAGAAAAAATGCAGTTATGGTAGGTAAATACAGCTCTTCTATTGACAACATGCACACCAGCTATGCACGACCTCAAGAAAATGGAAATAGAACTGATACAAGATGGGCTAAGTTTAGCAATGGAAAAGGCAGCAGCATTCAATTTATCTCAGATGAACTTTTTGATTTTAGCGCAAGTCATTTTACTCAGGAAGACTTAGATAGTGGACCAGATAAGACTACCACTCAAAAACATGGTAAATTACTTTCTCCTAGAAAAAATGTTTACTTAAACATTGATGGTTATACATCAGGTATAGGATGTGTGAACAGCTGGGGTGCATTACCTAGAGAAGAATATCAATTACCTTACAAAGATTATTCATTTAATTATTGGATTATACCTTCATATCCAAAATAGGTTAATCCATTTGCATTCCCTTGTAAAACACCCAACCCGAAACAGGGAATGAACCCTTAGAATCTTTAACAAATTCATCCGGTTTTATCTTACTAATGAGCACTTTAACATAGGTAATTTGATTGCTCTTTATTCTAAATGAATATTCGCAATTGTTATCTTTACACATCACCTCATCGTCCCAAATAAATATATTGGTTTCACCCTCGTCTAGGTAACTAGTTTTTGTATTCAATTCTTTTCTTGTCATGGGTTCAAATGGCTTATCATAAGAAATGGAAATACCCACTAAATTAAACTGATCTGGAATAGTGAATAACATGCTTACTTCTCCATTTTGAAGCTTAGTTGATGACTTAGTTAAATAATCATTAATAAATTCCTCATAGTAACAAAAAGAACTTCCATCATAAGCTACGCCTAACCCTAACTGATTATGATATGGGTCTAAAATGTTTAATCGATGACCGTCAAAGGGTGGCCTTTCATTGTACATAAGCATATGATTCTCTTTCATTAAAGAAATCATTTCATCTATGTCTTGCTTAAAAAAGTCTGTACTTTCCACACCCGATGCATTTTCTGAAACATGAGCATCACCCCCATCTAAAGCATACCGATGATAAGGCTTTTTACCCTGAGAATCCCAGTGGCCCATGTATTTATTCAAAGCCGCATCTTGAGCCGTTTTATTAGCAGAACGACAAGCGTGAATATCCAACTCAACAGNTTGTTTATNGTGTTTTTTNCGATGCTTGTTGATTAATTCTAACAACACCAATTTAGCTAGTAATTGCTCATCATTGTCTTTGNATTCTATTAACCTTGATTCTTTTGCATTCTCTAATTTAAAACTATCCCAAACTTCATTTGAAATATTATACTCCTCATTAATTTGACCATGGAAAGAATTTCCATTAAAAATTGAAATCGCATATAGAAGAAAAACTAAATTTATTTTTTTATGGATAAAGCAGCTTGTCATTTCACAAATATATTTTGAAAAAACAGAGCTTAAGAGATATTAATGTTAAAAACAGTAAAGGCGGAACCTTCACAAGGAAAATTCCGCCTTTTAATCAGTAAAACTGACCATCAAATTACAGTTAAAAGATTCAAGTTTTAAAAACTCATAGAGTTTTGTCCCCTTTCTAACACCTATCTTGAAAATTTTTTAAATTTTCTAGATCTAAACTTTACCTCCTGCAAGCAACAGATTCCGTTTAGCATGTCGAACAAGTTCGATTTAGAAAACAAACTTAACATTAAAAATTTCTCTTCTTCTGCCGTATGATTAATGTCGCTTTTGAACTTACGTTTTTCAAGTTTAAATAATTAAACTCTTTCGTGACACCAACCAAATAGTTAGTTTTCGAAGTGTCTCACCACATCTAATTGTACTTTCTAAGCACAACTTTAATCCATTTGGCCAAGATATTGACCTCTTGAAATTAATTTATTTACTGCAGGTGTAGCAATAAACTTAGGAAGCAATATCATTTCAAAAATTTCTTTTTTTCAACTAGCTAAATCATGTTTGAATTTGCATTCAATTAATTAAAATCGCTTTTAATTAAATGTGATCTAGCATATTGCTATCCAAGATGCGTTACTATCATCTATCAAACACTCCTTCAAGCCGTTTGATCCAGTTTCTGTAATAAATCACTTTATTACTTTCACTAGCCTGCCAAATCATTCCGAAGAATTTTTGGGTTAGAAGTTAGATTTCATTTTAAAGATTTCTCTCTTTCCACATTTATAAAAGAAACTTTCGGATAAATCTTTCAAAAAACAACATGTTGCTTTTCTTTCGTTTCTTTTAAAGCAAATCTAACTTCGAGATGTTTCACAAATGTGATCTTATATCTCTCATTTGATACTGTAATTGTACGGCACATTTTTTTATTATGCAAGCATAACAATGATGAGGTTTTCCACATTTTGTAAACAAATTTTATTCACAATTGTGAATTATAAAATATTATTTTAGTTTTTAGTCATTATTGACTAATTTAAGAGTAAAAAAAGGTCTATTTTAAAATTATAAATTAATATTTTAATTATTCGTTATTATTTTATGTAATTTTCAACTTTAGTAAAAAAGAATATTAAAATGACTAAAAGAAGAATTTTTGCATTCATAATTTGGTTCATTTCAGTACAAGGCTGTCATATGAAAAATATTTTAATTATACCNCCTAAAAATCAAGTATCCATTCACTTAGAAGAATCATTACCAGCCGAGATATTNATAAAGAACAAAGGTATGGGTAAGCTTGCGGTTAGTATAAATTACGCTAAAAACCAAAGACAAATATCTGGTTTCGGTCTTGGTGGTCGTAGTACAGGAAAAATATTGGTTAAAAAAAACTGTGTGTTACAATTTAATAATGAAAATAATTTTGAAAAAGTGGTTCATTTTAAGCTTGAAGATATTAGTAAAATAAAGGAACAAATTGCAGTGAGAGAAATTAATCTTGAACTAATTAATAAATCCTCTAAATCAATCTCTTTGATCATTCCTGGTGTTATGAGTCCCAATCTGTTACCAAACTCAACAAGCAATTTAAAACTAAAGATAGGTCAAGAAATAATTTTCAAAAAAAACCTGAACAAATCAATAATATATACCGTTTCTGAAAAAAATGAAGATGGGGATAAAATTTACATTAATGAATTAATTGAAATGGTAGAATGAAACAAGTTGTACTTTATTTTTTTACCGATTTTTGCTGTTGCTTTAATTGGAAGTGTAGCAAATATGCTTATTATTTCTATTAGTACAACCATCATTTCTAATCAGAAATAAGCGGACAATTCTTCTATCAAATCTCTTGAGCAAACTAACGATTTGTTTCAATTCAAACATTTCATTATGCCTTTTCTGGCACACGCAGCGGGTAGCATNATTGGAGATACAATAGCAGCGTGGATAGCNACTAGAAATGAACTTTTAGTTGCTCTAACTATAGGATCCNTCTTCTTATTTAGTGGAGTTATGATGGTTTTTAAACTTCCTACACCCATTTGGTTTAATGTTATAGAATTAACATTAGCCTATCTTCCAATGAGTTGGATTGGGTATAGGATTCGCCTTATTTACTTCTAAAATTAACTTTGATCATTTCATTTTGTATATTTATTGCTGATCACCCTAACTAAATTAAAATGAAAAAATACATCCTTTTATTTCTCTCACTAATTATACTCGGTATTACGACACCCACTTTTGGACAAAAGAAAGTGGCTGTGACAACATTCTGGGTAGATAAACACATCGGTTTTGATAAACTTGATGAAAATGCTGGAGGNGCAGCTGCCTTAGCATCGTTATTAGAAGATCCCAGGTTTAATTTACAGCCCGTTCTTGATAATTTTTACAACACATTTACAAAAGATTACGCCAAGCAATTTCCTTTTGAATTAATGGATGAAAAAGATGTTATTGANACTGAATCTTATCAAAATTATGAAACCCGTTGGGGAGAAGGTAACGATAAGGACAGAAGCTTATTGTTCCAAAGGTATTTATCAGTTGAAGGCTATAAACCNATGATGGAGTCCTTGAGAAACAAAGGTGAAAAAAGCAACACCATGCAGATGCTGAATATGTTTCCTGAGGCAGATGGTGTTATGTTTGTCAGTATGGGTTATGATTTTGTTAAAAAAGCGGTTCCATTTACTGCAGGTGTCCAAGCCTACATTAAAATAAAATTATGGAACAGAGAAGGGAAAAGAGTTTTTGTTATTCACGAATTAGGTACTTCTAAAAAATCAGTTGGTATTATTGGAGGAATTCCATTGATGAAAGCGGAGAAGCTTCTGCCGTTATGTGAAAGCGCNTCCGAAAAATTAGTAGCTGACTTGAGCAAAAAAGTAAAAAAGATTTCCAAAAAAGCAGCTAAGAAGTTATAATTTATAACAAATATTAATTCTACTTAAGGCCCCATTTATGGGGCTTTTTTTGTTCAATTTTTTTAAGTCGATAAGATTAGACAAAACATAATTAAGTCATATTTTATCTATATTTAGACATGAAAAAAATAAAATACATAGGTGCTTATTTCAGTCCTCTATTAGCACTGCTATCTTTTCAGCTTCAAGGTTTTGGAGCCTTTTTATGTATTTTTACTTTATACGTAATTGTGCCTATATCTGAACAATTTTTACCTCAAGACACATACAATTTATCCAAGGCAGAAAANGAATTGGCCAAAGATGATCCATTTTACGATTGGATTCTNTACTTGCTTGTTCCTCTTCACCTTTTTGTAATCTATACTTTCCTTGTTAAGATTTCTAGCCCAGAAATCCAAGTTATAGAGATCATTGCCTACACCATGACCATTGGAACTATATTAGGTGTCAACGGAATTAATGGAGGTCACGAATTAGGTCACAAAACGAATGAACCTGTTAAATTAATTTGTGCACATATTCTATTAGCTACAAGCCTTCAAAACCATTTTATGACGTATCATAATAGTGGTCATCACAGNGATGTGGCCACTCCAAATGATCTCACTACTGCTAAGAAGGGACAGAGCTTTTATCATTTTGCCATACAATCACAAATAGGAGGTTATTTTAAAACATGGAAGCTTGAAAGAGAAAAATTATTAAGACAGGGGAAAAGTACCTTTCTCAACCCCATGATTATACTCACCTTAATTCCATGGTCTTTACAAGCCTTTATTTTCATCTACTTTGGTTGGATAACAGGAATTTTATACCTACTAGCCAGTATTTTTGGAATTTCAATGCTTGAATCTCAGAACTACTTTTCGCACTATGGACTTACTAGAAATAAAAAAGAAGATGGTAGTTACGAAAGAGTTAAGGCTCACCATTCATGGAACTCAGATCATTTACTAGGAAGAATTTTGTTATTTGAATTGACAAGACATTCGGACCACCACTTCATGGGGGCAAAACCATACCAAGTCTTAGAATCTAAAGCTGATAGTCCTTTATTACCTTATGGTTATCCCGCCATGCTTATTCTTGGTTATTTTCCATTTTTATTTAAGCCTATCATGGCCAGGCAATTAGAAAAATACAGCTACCTGAACTCATGATTAATTTGTTCCGATATAGTTAATCAAAGCACTGGTATACAAATACTTAATAAAATTACAAAACACTTATTTGACTTGCCAAATTTTTAGCCTTTTGAGTTAACACATCCGTATTTTCATCACCGGATTTTAGCAACACACCCATCCTTCTAAAAGCTCGAGTTGTTGGTTTTCCAAATAATCTAACATCCGTATTTACCTCACTTAATACTTTTTGAACACCAACAAAAACTGGGTCAGAGGGAGACTCATCTTTAGCTAAAACTACGGCAGATGCTCCATTTTTAAGTAAAATAATTTCAGGAATTGGAATGCCTAATATGGCTCTAGCATGTAATTCAAATTCATTTAAATTTTGTGTTTTAGCCAAAGTAACCATTCCTGTATCATGTGGTCTAGGAGATAACTCAGAAAAATAAGTAGCATCTTTTGTGATAAAGAATTCAACTCCCCATATACCAGCACCACCAAGTGCTTTAGTTACTTTATCAGCCATTTCCTCTGCTTCTTGAAGACGAACTGGGTCCATAGGCATAGGCTGCCAACTTTCTTGATAATCTCCCCTTTCTTGTCTATGTCCAATTGGTGGACAAAACAGTGTTTTTCCATTATGTTGCGTCACTGTTAATAAGGTAATTTCATAATCAAAATCAATAAATCCTTCTACAATTACCTCTTGCAAATCACCTCTTGACCCTTCTACTGCATAATTCCATGCATGTTCAATATCCTCTTCACTCTTTATTACAGATTGTCCTTTTCCAGAACTTGACATTAAAGGTTTCACGACACAAGGATAACCACAGTAGGCTACACCATTTTCAAGATCTTCTACACTTTTTGCGTATCTAAAAGGGGCTGTTCTAAGTCCAAGATCATCTGCTGCAAGATCTCTTATAGCTTTTCTGTTCATGGTATAATTTGCAGCTTTTGCACTTGGAACCACATGATATCCATCACTTTCATAGTTATAAAACCGTTCCGTCCTAATGGCCTCAATTTCTGGGACAATAAAATCTGGTTGATGTTTTTCTACTATACGATCTAGTTCATTTCCATCAAGCATATTAATCACTTCATTTTCATGGGCCACTTGCATGGCAGGAGCCCCTGGATAACTGTCGACAGCAATCACATATTGACCAAGCCGTTGACAAGCAATGACAAATTCTTTACCTAGTTCACCTGAACCCAACAGTAATATCTTCTTACGCATACAATTAATTATAATTTAAAATTAGATTAAAAATGAACAAATGAGTTATATAAAGAGACCGTATAATCCACAATCAATTAACAAATTTCAAACAAATGATTTAAAATGAATTTGGATTATTTCATTTAGAGATGGAAATCATCCAATATCTAATCTTAATTTAAATATTGATCTTAACCATTTCGGGGTAGCTTTCACTAACTGGTAATAAGGGGTTTGAACTCCACCAAAGCCTCTAAAAAAGCGCTCTACAGACTCTACCATGGTACCCTCAAAATCAAAAATATCTACCTTATCTGATGCCAATTTAATTGATTTCCACATTAATAAACTCATGGCCTCACTATTTCGGAACCTATTATCTGCACCCCCTATCAAGTAATAAGCAGCTTGATTATCCCATATCAAAAGCATAGCAGCGTGAATATTACCTTGTTCA
>NZMV01000091.1 GCA_002694645.1 Crocinitomicaceae bacterium
TTACCGCTATTAT
The DNA here is from genome assembly GCA_002694645.1 of Crocinitomicaceae bacterium. GTDB lineage: Bacteria > Bacteroidota > Bacteroidia > Flavobacteriales_D > Parvicellaceae. The sequence goes on from NZMV01000091.1 coordinate 14, forward strand.
AAAAGTGAATGCGTTAGGCCAAATAGAAAAAACAAGTATTGCTAATGCTACAGTAAAGAAGCAATGGGTTACCAAAAACGCTCCCATTAAATTAGATCTTTGAGCTAAAGGTCTAATTTCATCAGAAGAAAAATATTTTTTTGCGTGTTGCATGTTTAAACATTAAATAAAAATTTAAAAGTTCACAATTTAAATTTTCGTTAAATTAATTTCGTTGCATAAAATTTTTATTTACAGCTCCCTTAAAACAACGAGGGAAAAACGGATAGGTATCAGTTGCAAAATAGGTATAAACACCATTTATTTTTTTTCCATTGCACTCATCAAGTGACCCACTATTCGATATATATTCAAAATCCTCCTCAAAATTTCCATCGAACTTGCCTCCTGGAGCAGTACTTCGCAATCCTTTTTTCAAACTCCAAGAGGAGCTTTCGCTTTCGTTATACATTATTTTAAAGCCATCCGGCGCATGCCCAACAATATATTCTTTTTTATCTACAATTGAGGCAGCTCTTATCTTGTGATAATGATATAGACCAGATTTATCTACATGCCCGTTGTGTAAATCAATACCGAGACTTCGTGGGTTGAACATCGCCTGTTTTCTCCAGCCACTAGACGGATTTTTACTGAAACCTCTCGTTGCATTGGGATCAAAATAGTCCGCGGTATATGGGCGAATTGGAATGCCATTTAGGGCAACACCAACGGTCATTAATCCTCTAGTAACAAAATTTGTTAGCCTAGGAACTTTTGGAAAGCAAAATGTAAGTTTTTGCTCCTGGAATTTATTAGGATTAGCTCGGTTTGGAAACTTTCCCATTGAATGATCGGGCTGACCTTTGGAGATAATACAACTCATTTTACCTCTCGACTCAGCGATTACTGTATAATGTTCCGCACTTACGGAAAAAGCGCTTATTATCAGAAAAAAAATAAAATAATGTAGTATTTTCATAACCAAAATTTAAAACAATAATTTCAAAGGAAACTCAATGAATTTGTGATATTGTATATCTTACGATAGCTAAAATTTTTGGTTCTTAAAAGGAGTTTGTAAAAGTGTTAACTTTTAAAGAAATAAGATCACGTTCAGTAATTTTGACACTCAAAAGACCTATTAAAGCTAAAATCGCTTACATTAAGGAATGGCCTATTCTAATTATTGATCTTTATACAAATGAGGGGATTGTTGGCAGAAGCTATTTGCAACCCTATATAGAAAAATCCTTAAAATATATCAGCTCAATCATTGATGACTTCAATGATGTACTACGCAACAAAGAATTAGCTCCCTTCGATAATTTTGAGCTTATGAGACAATCGTTACATTTTATAGGGTATGAAGGATTATCCCTTACGGCCGTGTCTGGGGTAGATATGGCTATCTGGGATGCTGTATCCAAAGCAGCTTCTCAACCTTTATGCTGCTACTTGGGAGGTACCGTCGGACCAGTTAAGGCCTATAACAGTAATGGGCTATGGTTAGAAAAGGGTAATGTTCTTACAAAGGAGGCAAAACTATTAATTGAGCAAGGTAACTTTTCGGCAATAAAAATGCGATTAGGGAGAGATAGTTTCAATGACGATTTAAGGGCTATTGAAACTGTAAAAAAAACTGTTGGAGCGGAAGTTAATATTATGGTTGATTTTAATCAGTGTTTATCTCTGGAAGAAGCTCTAAATAGATGTAGAGTACTTGATCAGTTTGATTTGACGTGGATTGAAGAACCACTTATTTACGATAACCTAGAAGGCTACTCCCAATTAACAAGAGAAATAAAAACGCCTATACAATTAGGTGAAAACTTTTATGGACCCAGAGAGCTATACAAAGCTATTGAAAAAAAGGCTTCGGACTTGGTGATGCCTGACTTTATGAGAATTGGTGGAGTAACTGGGTGGATAAAATCTGCAGCGATTGCGGATGCAGGAGGTATTCCCATCTCCACGCATTTTTATCCTGAGGTCGGTTCTCATGTAATGAGAGTATCTCAATCTGCACACTGGTTAGAATGGCTTGATTGGGCAGATGAAATATTATTAGATCCATTTAATATTGCTGATGGAAATGTTCACATTCCTAATAAACCCGGTATTGGTATTGAATGGAACGAAAAAGTAGTGAATAAGTACTGTATTTAGCTTGTAGGATCAGATTATTACAATTCCTAAAATTTAGATTATTTTCACCTTTGGTATTTTGTCTGTATAAGTCTACTTCGGCGCTTACGCAAGGTAATATTTGTGTTTTCTAGAAAAGTTATTCACAATTTAAACAAAGTTAATCATTTCATAAATAGAGTTCTAAATGTCGTTTTTTAACGAAATGTTTGCAGATAGCGAGACCACAAGATCATGCTATAGAAAATACTATAGCTGGCTTAATTCACCGGAACAAAAAAATATTGTTAAGCGTAAAGATGAAGCTGAAAACGTATTTAGACGGACGGGTATTACTTTTAATGTTTATAGTGAAAAAGAAGAAACCGAAAAACTTATTCCATTCGATTTAATTCCTCGAATTTTAGGCGATGAAGAGTGGAGGATGATAAAGAAAGGGGTGGAACAAAGAGTAAGAGCCATCAATTCTTTCCTTTTTGATATATATCATCAACAGGAGATAATTAAAGCCAATATAATTCCTCATGGTCTGATAAACCAAAATGATGCATTTTTACCAGAGATGATTGGCTTCACTCCGCCGAACGGNATCTATACGCACATTGCCGGCATTGATCTCGTAAGAACCTCTGAAAAAGAATTTCTAGTGCTTGAAGATAATGTTAGAACGCCCTCAGGGGTCTCTTACATGATTGAGAACAGAGAAACAATGTATAATATGTTTCCAGAATTATTTTCTAAAATTAAAGTAAGATCTGTTACTGAATATCCCTCAGAGTTAATTAAAGCTCTAAAGGCATCCCATCCTCACCTGGCAGATGAAAATTGTACTGTTGCTGTTTTAACCCCAGGAATTTATAACTCNGCTTATTTTGAGCACTCCTTTCTCGCCGACCAAATGGGGGTTGAATTAGTTGAATCTCAAGACCTTCAGATAGTTGATGGGAAAGTGGCTATGAGAACTACTCAGGGATATAAGACANTTGATGTTCTCTATAGACGNGTAGATGATATGTTTTTAGATCCTCTTTCATTNAAGGAAGACTCGCATCTTGGTGTTCCGGGAATAATGGATATATATAAATCAGGGTCCATAACAATAGCCAATGCACCTGGGACAGGAATAGCGGATGATAAGGCAATTTATTCTTTTATGCCAAAAATAATTAAATTCTACACTGGACAGAATGCTATTTTAAAAAATGTAGAGACGTGGCGATGTTCAGAAAAAGATCATCTTCAGTACGTATTACAGAATATAGCCAGTCTGGTTATAAAAGAGGTTCATGGCTCCGGTGGTTATGGAATGTTAATAGGCCCTACGGCATCAAAAAAAGAAATTTCAATATTTAAAAGTAAGCTCCTCAGGAACCCATCAAATTATATAGCCCAACCTACCTTATCATTATCAACAGTTCCAATTTTAAAGAAATCNGGTCTGACCCCTCGGCATGTTGACCTTAGACCATTTGCTCTTGTCTCTCCTAATAGTGTCTTCGTCACTCCTGGTGGCCTTACCCGAGTAGCATTGAAAAAAGGTTCACTAGTNGTAAATTCTTCACAAGGAGGTGGCACTAAAGATACTTGGGTTTTGGAGGAAGAATAGGATGCTTGGACGTAATGCAGCCGGAATATATTGGATGTTTAGGTACCTTGAGAGATGTGAGAATAGTGCTAGACTATTAAGAGCAGGATTACGAATATCAATAACCCAAAGCGACTATGGGTCTCAAGATTGGGATTCTGTNCTTACGGCAGCNTCAATTANACCGATATTTGATAAAAATTATAGTGAATGCAATTCNNCTAACGTTACTAACTTTATCTTGAGAGATAAAGAAAATCCTTCATCAGTTCTTTCTTCTGTTAAACAAGCCAGACTNAATGCCAGGATGATAAGAACCGTACTGACAAANGAAGTCTTTGAGTCTGTAAATGAAATTTACTTNAATCTNAAAGATCTTTTGAGAAGGCCAGTCACTGAANCAGCGTTACCAAAAACACTCGACACTATTCAACGTCAAAGCGCACTTGTTAGAGGNTGTTTGCACGGTACTATGTTAAGAAATGATGTCTATGATTTTGCCAGACTTGGAACTTTTATCGAGAGGGGCGATAATACAGCAAGAATACTGGATATGAANTATCACATACTACTTCCAGCGGTAAGTTATGTAGGTTCAAGTGTAGATATTAGCCAGTGGGAAAATATTTTGAGATCAGTTTCCGCTTATCAATCATATAGATGGCTCAATGAGAATGAGCTTAATCCTCTNGGAATATGTAATTATTTGATCCTTGANTCAAGACTTCCAAGATCTCTCAATTTTTGCAGCAAAAATATAAGCAACAACCTAAATAGTTTATCAAGTTTTTANATCAAAACCTTTCCAAGCTTTGAAATAAGCTTGGAGTTTTCGAGGTACCTTGAAAACATGTTAATAGAAAACGTTTTTAAAAAAGGACTCCACGAATTTTTATTAAACTTTATAGCTAAATTTAATNCAATATCAGCACAAATAGAAAAAGATTTTAGGTTTTACAAATGATAGAAGTGGCAATCAAAAATTTTGTNGAGTTTNAATTTTCAAAACCACCNTTNTATGGGATACAACGTCTAAGGCTGACCCCAAAGGAAAACGAGAAACAGAAAATAATTACTTGGGATATTATTTTAAAGGGAGCGAGAAAAGAAACTGAGTATTTTGATCATCATGGAAACTTCTGCTGTCTATTAACATTTGAAAAAGACATTAAAACAATTTCCATTAGTGCAGAAGGAGTTGTTGGGATTAGACAAACAATCGGAGTGGTTAATGATCTATCGGAAATTCCTTATTGGTTGTTTAAAAGGCACACAGATCTAGCAAAGCCAGGAAGAAGTATTAGGGAATTTTGCAAACAATTTTCAGNTGATATTGTCTCCGATCTAGACCTAGTTTATGACGTTGCGAAGTGTCTAAAGAAACTGTTAACTTACAGTATTGGGACTACCAAGATCGATACTACGGCAGAGGAAGCTTTTTTGCTAAAGACAGGAGTATGCCAAGACTTTTCGCATATTTTTATTTCTTGTATGAGAGAACTAAATTACCCTGCTCGCTATGTGAGTGGATATCTAAAAATGAACGACAAAGAAGATCAAGAAGCAACCCATGCATGGACTGAGGTTTATGTCAATAACTTAGGTTGGGTAGGTATTGATGTTTCGAATAATATTATTGTCGATGAAAATTATATTGTTCTTGCAACTGGATTTGACTATAAAGACGCCAAGCCGCTACATGGCATACAATTTGAAAGTGAGAACAATAGCATTAAAACAGCTATTAAAGTCCAGCAACAGAGCTTAAGGGTTAAAATTTGACTTACTGTTTAGGAATTAAAATTGATAAAGGCTTACTTTTCATGGCAGACACCCGTACCAATGCTGGGCTAGATAACGTGTCTACATTTAAAAAAATATTCTCTTGGGGTTATAGAGATAAAGTTTTTATTTCTATACTAGCATCAGGAAACTTGGCTACGACGCAATCTTTAGTTAACTCACTTAATGATGTGTTTGCAGAGAAAAANAAAGAGAAGACCAAAGTTTTTTTTCAGAATTTGAGTCTATTTGATATCGCAAAAAAAGTTGGTAAAGAGTTAAAAAGAACAATTGGTCAGAATGGAGAGGAGGGTCAAAAAGCAGATACTTCGTTTAATGCAAATCTAATTCTAGGAGGTCAGGTTGAAGGTGAGAAACCTAGATTATTTCTTATATATCCACAAGGCAATTTNATTGAGTCCTCTACTGACAATCCTTTTTTTCAAATAGGNGAGACGAAATANGGAAAACCAATTCTTGTAAGAGCTTATGATCCATNTTTAAGTTTTGAGGANACNATAAAGTTNATGCTACTTTCTTTTGANTCAACACTTAAAGCGAATTTATCTGTTGGCTTGCCNCTTGATTTCCAGATATATGAAAANAATACATTTGTTCAAGGNCCAAGTGGTCGCTTTGANTCAGGAGATCAATACCTAGCTGATGTTTCAAGCGGTTGGAGTNNAGCTCTAAAAAATGCATTTAAGCAAATGCCTAACTTGACGTTTGGAAAGAGCAATTAGTTCATAAATCAGCAAAATGATTAAAACAACTTAAAATTTTCATTTTTTGGAACTTTATAAAGGTCGCATAAACTTTGAAAATTGATCTTGAGACAAAATTTTTACCAAGCAGCCCCAAAATAGCTTTTACTCAAATTGGTGCTGGAGATCTTGTGGTATTTATTCATGGAATAGGTGGGAATAAAGAAAACTGGTATCAGAATATGGAAGTTCTATCAAAAAAATTTAATGTCGTGGCACTTGATTTGCGCGGTTATGGTGAAAGTGAAGATTTTTTGGGAACTATGAACTTTTCAGATGTTGCTGATGATATTCAAAAGTTAATTTTATATCTTGGAGAGAAAAAGTGTCACGTCGTTGGTCTGTCGATGGGAGCACAAATTTCGCTTTATTTTTATGAAAAGTATCCCGATCTAACACAATCTCTTGTTTTATGTGATGCGCCCTTG
>NZMV01000092.1 GCA_002694645.1 Crocinitomicaceae bacterium
ACTGCCCCTTTTCTACATACTTAACCCAGGTCCGATTGACCCCGATGGGGACATCATGCTCGGATTTGCAGGCAACCGTGCAGGCGTGGCAGCCGATGCAGTTGCGATTGTCGATTACGAATCCAAAATTCAAGTTATTTTTCTAATGAGAGTTTTTAAATTATTTTTTAAGCATCGAAAATAACAAAAAAATTAGAATAAAAATAATACATTCAAGCTATCGTTTGATATAAAAAAACAATTGGAAAATTAAAGTAGATTCAAAAACAATAGCCCATTTGATTAATTAAGGAGAAATTATGGCTGATTCGAAACCTCGAAGAAAAGTTACCCTAAATCAACTCAATAAAAAAATGCGAGAAGGCGAGCAAATCGTCCAGATGGCTATTTATGACTATAGAAGTGCTGTAATTGCAGACAGACTTGGCATCGACATTTTATGTGTTTCAGATACCGGAGGTATGATCCTATTCGGCCATAAAAGTACAGTCACAGTGACCTTCGATGAGGTCATGATGATGGCAAAAGCGATCGATAGAGGGAGCCAATATGGTCTGAGAATGGTCGATATGCCTTATTGGAGTTTTCACGTATCCCCAGAACAAGCCGTTGAGAATGCTGGCAGATTTGTCCATGAAGCAAACGCAGAGGTTATGAAATGTGAGGGGAATCAGCACCATGCAAAAAATTTGGAAGCAATTGTGAAGGCAGGAATACCAGTACAAGGTCATGTTGGGATTACGCCCATGAGAATGCCTCAACTTGGTGGTTTTTTCGCTCAAGGGAAAACAGCTGACAGAGCAAAAGAATTGGTAGATGACGCCTGGGCGATGGTTGATGCTGGATGTTTTTCGATTATGTGTGAGGTTACGACTCAGGAAGTTAATGAATATTTAGCCGATGTTCTACCAGTACCAGTCATTAGTTTAGGCGCAGGTCAAGGTGCACATGGCGTTCATATCATTACTTCAGATTTATTTCATCTGTATGAAGAGCATACTCCAAGACACTCTAAAATTTATACCGACATGATTCCAATCATGGAGGATGTCTTTTCAAAATACAGAGATGAAGTTAAGGATAAAATTTATCCAGGTCCAGAACATACTGTTTTCATGTCAGATGAAGAACTCAAAAAGTTTGCTAAGGACATGAAATGGGAAAAGAAGTTAGCAGAATTGGATTAAAAACCTACTTATAAAATATATTATGGATTCTGATATAAATATTGCAAGAAAAGCTAATTCTTTACCAATTCTAGAAATAGCAAAAAATCTTAATATTCCTGAAGAATCCATAATACCTTATGGAAACAATAAGGCTAAAATTGATTATGGTTTTATAAAAAGCCTATCCAATAAAAAAAATGGTAAACTTATTTTAGTCACTGCTATATCTCCCACACCAGCTGGAGAGGGCAAAACAACAACAACAGTTGGGCTTGGTGATGGACTTAACAAAATAGGGAAAAATACTCTTATATGCCTTCGGGAGCCTAGTTTGGGTCCATGTTTTGGTATGAAGGGAGGAGCAGCAGGAGGGGGGTATTCCCAAGTTATACCAATGGAAGATATAAATCTTCATTTTACAGGTGATTTTCATGCTATAAGTTCAGCTCACAACCTTTTATCTGCTTTAGTAGATAATCACATTCATTGGGACAACTCATTAGGTTTTGACGTAAGAAGAGTTAGCTGGAAAAGAGTCGTTGATATGAATGACAGAGCTCTACGTAAGATTGTATTATCCTTAGGTGGAGTAAATAATGGTTTTCCAAGAGAAGGAGGATTTGACATAACTGTAGCCTCAGAAATTATGGCAATTTTTTGTTTGGCTGAAGATATAAATGATCTGAGACGAAGGATTGGAAATATTGTTGTAGGTTTTACAAGAAAGAATGATCCAATAACAGCTGAACAGATAAATGCAGATGGACCAGTAACCGCACTTTTGAAAGATGCATTTATGCCCAATCTAGTGCAGACCCTAGAAAATAACCCGGCACTTATCCATGGTGGGCCGTTTGCAAATATTGCTCATGGCTGCAATTCAGTAGTTGCTACTAAAACAGCCCTGAAACTTGCTGATTACGTTGTAACAGAAGCTGGTTTTGGTGCTGATCTAGGTGCTGAAAAGTTTTTCAATATTAAGTGTCGTAAATCAGGTTTGAGGCCTGATGCGGTTGTGCTTGTTGCAACAACAAGAGCTTTAAAGATGCATGGTGGGCTCAGCAAAGATGATCTGAATACAGAAAATCTTAATGCTCTTGATAAAGGTTTATGTAATCTTGAACGGCATATTAGAAATATAAAACTTTTTGGAGTAAATGTTGTAGTTGCAATTAACAAATTTCATTCAGATACCCAAAAAGAATTTGAATTAATAAAGAATTCCTGTTCAAAAAATAATGTAAATGTATTTGAATGTAATCATTGGGCTGAAGGAGGAGAAGGAACAATAGATCTTGCAAATCATGTTGTTGAAGTAACTAGTAAAAATGATTCAGGATTTGTAACTTTGTATGAAGATAAAATAAGTTTAGTTGAGAAAGTAAGAAAAATTTGTAGGGAAATATATTCTGCAGAAGATATTGTTTTTGATCAGAAAGTTGAGAAACAATTCAAAAGGTTCCAAGAATTATATGGTGATTTCCCAATTTGCATGGCAAAAACTCAATACAGTTTTTCAACTGATAATAATCTTCTAGGAGCTCCAGTAAATCACAATATACCTATAAGAGAACTAAGACTTTCTGCTGGAGCAGAGTTTATAGTCGTTGTTTGTGGAGAAATAATGACCATGCCTGGACTACCAAGAAGTCCTGCGGCTTATCAAATTTTTGTTAATGATGAAGGCAACATTGAAGGCCTTTTCTAATTGAAAATAAAATAATTTTGAAGAAAGGAAAAAATGCCGGCTAGAAATCAACAACAATGGAAAGAAGTACCTGGACAACTGAAACCAGGTGAATATGTCGATAGCAGAATATATTCTGATAAGAAAATATTCGAAGAAGAACTTGTAAAAATTTGGAAAAACGTCTGGGTTCCAGTTTGTCACGAATCCGAGTTAGATAAACCTTATGATTTCCGAACGGTCACTATCTCAAGAGAACCAGTTATAGTTGTAAGGGGGACAGACAATCAAGTAAGAGCTTTTTTAAATGTTTGTCCTCATAGAGGAAATATGATTGAAAATCGACCATCTGGTTCCTTTGAAAATGGAACACCATCTGGTGCTCCTAAACACATGACATGCATGTTCCACGCATGGCAATTTGATATGAAAGGAAATTGCGTACATATTTCCAGATCAAAAGAAGGATATCAGGACCGTCTTGACTGCAAAGATGTAGGTTTAAGAAGACTTCGTTGTGAAGTGAAATATGGTGGATTCGTATGGGTAACACTGAACGATAAGATCGAACATTCTGTTGAAGAGTGGGCACAAGGATCATTTGACTGCATGCAAAAGGCATTAGATGCTGAACCACTTGAGGTTTTTCATTATCATAAAGCCATTATACCATGCAATTACAAACTCTGGCATGATACAAATTCTGAGTTTTATCATGATTATCTTCATTACCACAATAGGATAACAGGTTTCAATGATTCATATTTTGCTAGGCAGAATAAAGTCTTTGATAACGGACATGTGAACGTAGGATCTTTTGAAGTACAATACGACAATTATGAAGGATTTGAGTCAAGAGAAGAACTATCTTTTCCACATTTACCAGCTAATCACTGGGAAATGATAGATCTTTTTCCAGGTATGAACTTTAATTTAAGGGGATCTGCATTGAGAGTCGATTTAATGACTCCTTTGGGACCTGATAAAGTTATGATCGAATACAGGGGACTAGGTCTGAAGAGTGATACACCTGAGGAAAGACTAACACGACAAAGACACCATAACTCAATTTGGGGGCCTTTTGGAAGGAATCTGCATGAAGATTTGATTGCAGTCTCTACACAACAATCAACCATGAACGAGTGGGCTGATGAAAGAAGAATTCTCCACGGAAGGTATGAGGGAGAGACCATCCATGACGAAGTAGGTATGCGTCATTTTTATGATGAGTGGGGTAAATGGATGGACAGATGGCCGGGAGATCCGGAATTGTCATATGATGAAGGCCTAAAGAAAGCAGCTTAAATTAAAATCTGGCTCATTTTAAAAATGAGCCTTTAAGTTTTTTCATAATATGAAAATGGATAATATAGAATCGTTAATTTCGAAAACGATTTATAAAGCAAGTTTATATCTTGATGAATTTAGATGGGATGAATGGTTAGAGTTATGTGATAAGGACTTTTACTACTCTATACAAGCATTTAGTCCTGAGATAGACAAAAACATGATCTACCTTGACGGAACTTACGATCAGATGAAAAGTATGACCGAAATGTTGCCAAAACATAATACTGATCGGTCTCCACTTTCTCGTCATACAGTTGTCTACACAATTGACGTTGATCACGATAAAGGTACTGCAGATTCAGTATCATCATTAGCAGTTTATCAAACTCAACTAGATGGGATTAATTCTCACGTACTTGCCGGTGAATCAAATTTGTTTATGGTAGGAAAATATAGGGACAAATTTATTTTAAATAATGGCAAACCAAAGTTTATTGAAAGAATTACTCAATTGGATACGAGACGTTTAGATAAAGGATCTCATTGGCCAATATAAATACTATCTTGAATTAAGATATGGGAGAGTGGATTAACATTTGTAATGTAAATGATTTTAAAAATAATACTATAAAAAAATTTACTATTAAAGAAACTGAAATCCTAATTGCTAGAAGTGGTTCTAATTTTTATGCCTTCCCTGGAATGTGTCCCCATATGGAGGAACCTTTAGATGAATCAGGAATTCTAAATTCAGAATTTCTAACATGCAGTAAACATCTCTGGCAATGGGATTTAAAAAATGGATCNTCTATGGGNCCTGCCGAAGTTGATCTTTTAATGTATANAACAAAANTTGAAGATGACTGTCTNAATTTATTCTTTGANAAGGAACTNAAGTATGAGTATCANGAAGAAAATGATGATGATTTTGAATGGTAGAGTATGTTAAGTAAATGGTTATAAAATTTTTAAATAAAAAAGGNCANGAATTTGAAATAGATTGTGGTGAGGATGAAATTTTATTGCAAGCAGGACTTAGAAATGGAGTTGCACTCCCATATGAATGTAGTACTGGAACATGTGGATCCTGCAAAGCCTTAGCTAAGCCAGGAACAGTAAATGTAAATGAGAAAGATTTAGATGGTTTTAAAAATGTTAAGATTAATAAGGGAGAGTTTTTACTTTGCCAAGGTACTGCAAAAGAAAATTGTAAAATCCTATTAAATACTAGTCTATCTAAATCTAACAAGGATGATCAGTTACCCTTCCATCAAAAAGCCTACCTTAAAGACTTTAAAGAAGTTGCTAGAGAAACTATAACTGCCAATTTCTACCTTTCAGGAAAAATTAGTTTTAAAGCTGGACAATACATTGTTGTCAAACATCCGTCAATTGAGGGCTATAGAGCTTATTCTATGACCAATTTTGAAGAAAATTCTGATTTGCTCTCATTAGTAATAAAAAATAAAATTGATGGTAAGTTAACAAATTATTTATTTAACTCAAAGGATGATGAAATTAAGTTTGATATATTTGGTCCAATAGGTAAAGCGACTTTTAATCCTCTTGAGAAAAAAAATCTTTTAATGATTGCTGGTGGTACGGGCATCGCAGGATTAATGTCAATACTTAATCATGCTGATCAACTTAGTTATTTTGAGAATTATAAGATAGATCTATTTTTTGGAGTTAGAAAATATGAAGACTTTTTCTTCCTTGATGAAATTACTAACCTTTCAAAAAAATATATAGGTAATTTTAATGTTTATTTTATCACATCTGACGAAAAAGTAGACTCGAAAATCAGTTCATGCGATGTTTCAAACGGATTTGTTCACGAGGTTTTTGAGAATAATCTAAAAAGTGATTATTCCGAAAGAATTGCATTTCTCGGTGGACCTAGCAAAATGATCGATTTGCTAATCCCTACTCTTCTTAAAATCGGTATTAATCCTGATTCCGTAAGATACGACAAATTTGGATAGATAAAGTGATAGTTTTTATCAATTAAACAATAGAATAATTTTATTTGACAAAAACTCACCATTTTCTATAACTCCCAGAGTATTTGAATTCATGATTTCGAGTTCGAATTTTTTTTAAACAATCCAATGTGGAGATATTTATGATGAATAATTTGTTTAAATCAATAGGATTAGTGTTTTTATCCTCTCTATTCCTATCCCAATCAGTATTTGCTGAGGTCGGATTTGGGAAGCCTGGGGAACCTGTAAATTTGGTGGTTGGATACCAACCTTACTATACGGAGTCTTGGTCTGGAGTTGTTATCAATGGCAAGAAACTTTGGAAAAAACACTTGCCATCAGGGTCGAAAGTTGATTTTGAAATAGGTCTTCAAGGATCAGTTATTGTAGGCAAAATGCTTGGAGAAAAAAATCATATTGGATACATGGGAGACATGCCTTCTATTGTTGCATCCATGAGAGAGAAGCAAGTTGATTTGAGGATGATATCTGTTCTTGGTACTTCCAAACAACAGTGCAACATTTTCCTTGTACCAAACAACGCTCCCCAATTCAGTTCAGGAATTGAAGCTGTTAAATGGATGGATGGAAAAAGGATTGCTGCACCACATGGTGCCTGCACAGACCGATTTGCTTTACTTGCTTTTGAGCAGGCAGGAATTAAACCAAGCAAATACCTCAATCAGAATATTGAAAATATAACGAAAAACCTCGAAGCTGGAAAAATTTCAGGTGCAGCAATTTGGGAACCGACCGCATCTAAAATTGAAATGCTAGGTATTGCCAGAAGAGCAGCAACTGGAGCTGATTTTGAGGGTGATGATGCAGGTGATGCAGGCTTTCTGGTAATGATGAATGAAATTATTCAGACACGTCCAGATGTTCATAGAGGTTGGTTAGAAGCTGAATTAGATGCACAACTTTTTTTGGCTGATACAGATAACGCAAATGAAGTAGCAAAAATGGCTGATGACCAAACAGAGGGTATGGATAGAAAAATACTCTGGGCTTCTCTTTACAGAGATGAAAACAGAGTAAACAAACTTACATTGGATTTTGTGTTTAACGATAAGGTCAGAAACATGCTTAACGCTTCTGCTGCGTTCTTGGCAGGTAAGAAAAAATTTGGAAAGAGGACAACTCTTCGTCCTCAAGCAGTTTACGATGAGGTTGCAAGGCAAGTCTTAGCAGATCGTGGCTTAAAGAGTCCACTTGGCAAAATTGATGGTGTGCCCCTCTCAGAATATAGACCATAGTCCAGTCCTCGTTCAAACCTCCTCATGTAAATATTGGGGAGGTTTTCCAATTTTCATTAAATAAAATAACTTTGTTTTATGATTGCCAAATCTGAGCCGTCTAATTCACAGATCGTATTATATAAGATTGGTAAGGCCTTAAAAACACCAACGCCTTATCTCACAATATTTGGAGTTTCTTTATGGTTGGGTGCCTACTATTTATTTTGCGAAGGATGGAGACTACCACTTTTTAACAAACTACCTGGCCCTTATGAAGTAATAGTAGAATGGTTAAACCCAGATCCTGATTGGGGAATCTCATTATATTCTCCTGAATATCATGATCACATTTATTATAGCTGTAGAAGGATACTAATTGCTTTTGCTATTGCTACTGGAATTGGAGTCCCACTCGGTCTATTTATGGGATGGTCCAAAAAATTTAGAGATTATTCTTTTCCGATATTAGAAACCTTAAGGCCCATTCCAATACTCGCTTGGGTACCTTTAGCAATTTTGATGTTTTCTGGGCTCGAAACACCAGTCATTTTCCTTGCCACATTAGCTTCTCTTTTTGTTACAACTTTAAACACTCTTTTAGGTGTAAATTCAATCGATGAATCTTATTTCAGGGCAGCAAAATGTTTAGGAGCAAGTAATACTGATGTATTCCTGCATGTTGTCGTTCCAGGTGCTCTCCCTTTCATTTTCACAGGATTGGAAATAAGTGTCGGAGTGGCGTGGTTTTCACTTGTGGCAGCAGAAATGGTATCAGGAGAATTTGGATTAGGTTATATGATAAATGATTCGTACATGAATATAACCTACGTTTCAATGGTAATTGCCATGCTTACTCTAGGATTTTTTGGATGGATAACTTCAGCTTTTGTAAGATGGGTTGGAAATAGAATGATGCAATGGAGAGTTAAAGCACTCGCACTTGAAGGAAGATAATGGCTGAAAAAAACACCAAAGGTGCTATAAGCATTAAAAATGTAACTAAGATTTATGATCCGGAAGGGGTCAATGTTATGGCCGTTGATGATTGTTCTTTAGAGATTAAGTCGGGTGAAGTTTGCATGATTGTAGGACCTTCAGGATGCGGAAAGACAACATTATTAAATGCCATAGCAGGATTTCATTCAATTACAGAAGGTGAGATTTATTTGGATAATGAAATTCTATGTGGTCCTAATAAGCCCCTTGCTGACCAGGGCTCTGATAGAATAGTTGTTTTCCAACATGGTGCTCTGTTTCCATGGAAGACCCTTCAAGAAAATGTTGCATATGGTCCAATAGTCCAAAAAGTATTGCCTAAAAATGAAGCTCTTGATAAAGCCGGAGGTTTACTAGAAGAGGCTGGCATTGGTGATATGATGAAAAAATATCCAGGAGAAGTTTCATCTGGTATGGCTAGAAGAGCAGAAATTGTTCGAGCTTTAATAAATAATCCAAAAGTATTATTACTGGATGAACCATATAGAGCAATGGATGCATTAACAAAATCAATAATGCATGAATCTTTACTAGAAGTATATGATAAAACAAATGTTACAATATTTTTTATAACACATGATCTTGAGGAAGCAATTTTTTTGGGTGATAAAGTTGTCGTTATGACAACTAGACCAGCAAAAACAAAATTAATTCTTGATGTTGACATTCCCAGGCCTCGAAATTATCAAGTACTTTCTTCTGAAAAATTTCGAGTGTTAGTAAATGAAGCAAAAGATGCTGTTCACGAAGAAGCTATAAAAGCTTTTGAAGCAGGGGAAAGAGAGTTAGCATAATTAAAAAAAGTAAAATAAATGAATAAAAAATTAATAAAAGTATTAAAAAGTCAAACATTCGCTAGAGGAATAATTGCTTTATTAGGTTTTATTATTATATGGGAATTTCTTTCAAAGTATGTCCCTTTACTGACAGGAATTACTCTTCCTTGGATTGGTCACGTACCACCACCTACTGAAGTGGTCGACGCATGGAGTGAAGTCGTGTTTTTACCTGGATACTGGGAAAGTTGGTACATGAGTTCTGGAAGAGTTTTTGCGGGTTTTATAATGGCGCAAATTATAGGAATACCTTTTGGATTAGCTTTAGCTGTCAATAGATATTTTAAAGACATCTTTTTTCCTCCATTTGAAATTTTAAGACCAATTCCGCCACTCGCTTGGGTACCTGCGTCAATAGTTTTTTGGCCGACGACAGAAATGTCCATCGCATTTGTTACCTTTTTAGGTGCTTTTTTTACTATAGTTATAAATGTTTTAGGAGGTGCAAAGAGTATCGACATCCGATATCTAAGAGCCGCTCAATCAATGGGAGCCTCTCAATGGCACTTATTTACAAAAATCATACTTCCTGGAACATTGCCTTCAATCTTTACAGGAGCTGCTGTTGGAATGGGTATAACATGGGAAGTAGTTTTGGCAGGTGAAATGATTTCCGGAGGCGGTGGACAACAAGCAAGTGGAGGTTTAGGCTTTTTTATTTGGAGTTCTTATATGGGTGGAACAGTAGCTTCAGTTATTGTGGGCATGATTTCAATTGGCATTGCAGGTTACTTATCTAGTTCATTAATAAGATTTATAGGAAGCCGGTCAATGCCATGGAGAAACCTTTTCTAGATTAATTCAAAAATTATGAATGAGATTAAATTAGAAATTAAGAATATTTCTAAAGGTTTTGGAGAAATATATAATAGAGAAGATATACTTGAAGACTTCGACTTAAAAGTCATGTCAGCAGAACTGTTAGTTCTCGTAGGCCCATCAGGTTGTGGAAAATCTACTTTTGTGAATTTAATCGCAGGTTTTGACAAAGTAGACACCGGCTCAATTATCATGAATGGAAAGGAAATTAATAAGCCAGGTAATGATAGAATGGTAGTATTTCAAGAAACCGCACTTATTCCATGGCAGACTACAATTGATAATATAACATTTGGTCCATTAATTCGAGGAGAAGATAAATCAACTATCACAAAAGATGCAGAAACATTGTTGGAAAAAGTTGGATTAATTGA
>NZMV01000031.1 GCA_002694645.1 Crocinitomicaceae bacterium
AAGGGAGAAGAAAAAGTAAACCTTGCTTTGTTAACAGATGGACTCAGAGCTGAAAGGGAACAAGGAATTACTATAGATGTAGCCTACCGATATTTTGCTACCCCTAAAAGAAAATTTATNATTGCNGATACNCCTGGACACNTTCAATACACTAGAAATATGGTGACCGGAGCNAGCACCGCAAATTTAGCCATCATCTTGGTTGATGCTAGAAATGGAATTGTTGAACAAACTAGAAGACACTCCTTTATTGCTTCTCTGCTNGGAATTCCACATATTATTTACTGTNTTAATAAGATGGATTTAGTAGACTACGATCAAAAGCAATATGAAAAAATNAAAGANGAATTAGTCGGATTTAGTNCAAAACTNAGGACAAAAGATTTTAGATTTATTCCNATTAGTGCTTTAAATGGAGATAATGTAGTTAATCGTTCCAATAATATGTCTTGGTATGAAGGAAGTACTTTATTACACACACTTGAAAATGTCCACATTGCTTCCGATCATAATCANATCGATTGTCGATTTCCTGTACAATATGTAGTAAGNCCACAAAAAGATGAATTTCATGATTTCAGAGGTTATGCAGGGAGAATTGCCGGAGGAGTATTTAAAATCGGAGATGATGTTACTGTACTACCTTCTGGATTTCAATCAAANATTAAATCTATAGANACCTTTAACGGCAGNATAGATGANGCTTATGCNCCTATGTCCATTACCTTAACNCTGGAAGATGATATTGATGTTAGTAGAGGCGATATGATTGTNAGACCTAAAAATCAACCCGAAGTCATACAAGATGTAGAAATNATGTTATGCTGGATGAGCGAAACACCTTTAATTAACAGAGGNAAATACACCCTTAAGCACACTTCAAAGGAAGCGAGATGTATGATTAAAGACATTCAATATAAAGTAGACATCAACACACTACATCGTCTGGAAGATGANAAAGAAATAAAGTGTAATGATATTGCCAAAGTCACCTTAAGAGTAACCCAACCTCTTTTTGCAGATCAGTATAAAGACAACAGAANCACTGGAAGTGTCATTATTATTGATGAAGCAAATAATAATACAGTTGGGGCAGGAATGATTGTCTAAATCATTCGTTTACATAACCAGCTCGAAAACTATTCCGGATTTAACTAATTCTGAATTTTATNGGAAGAGTAAACCTTGCATTTACAGCTTTACCGCGTTGTTTTCCNGGAGTCCATTTCGGCATGGTCTTAACCACGCGAGNGGCTTCATTGTCTAAAGTTTTGTGTACTCCTTTCACTACTTTTACATCTCGAATTGTTCCGTCTTTCCACACTACAAACTGCACAAACACTTTACCTTGAATACCGTTTTCTTTAGCCATTTCTGGGTACTGAATGTTTTTTCCAAGGTATTCATACAGCTTGGCCATCCCACCTACAAATTCAGGNTTTTCCTCAACTACATCAAAAATTTCTTCTACTACAGGCTCTGGCTCTTCTTCTACCTCAATAACAATATCAATTTCAGCTTCTTGGTCTATGATAATGGTATTGGTTTCTTCTCTTTCNTCTTCTTCTTCTAAAACTTCAACTTCTTCTGGTGGAGCGGGTGGCGGTGGTGGTGGTGGTGGCGGTGGCGGTGTATTTGGATTGATTTCCACTACTTCTTCATCTTCCAAGGCTGTTAGCGATGACTCTATACCTGCACCAGCAATATCAATCTTTTTATACTCAACAATACAAAGCATAAGGGCAACTACAAGTACAAGACCTGTTAATATAAATACTGACCTNGACTTTGTGTCTTCACTGCTTATGTTTGGATTTTTCTTAGGTTCCATTTAGGCTAAATTAAGCATAATAAATTAGTTCTTAGAATATACATTTATGAAATCTCCCCTTCATACTCATCTGAAGAAAGAAGTTCATTTAATTCATTTTCATCNGAAACTCTGATTTTAATCATCCATCCTTCTCCGTATGGATCTTCATTAACCACTTCAGGGTTAGTNTCNAATTTTTCATTNAANTCAATNACCTCNCCAGAAATAGGCATAAACANATCAGAAACTGTTTTAACCGCTTCAACTGTTCCAAACACTTCTTCTTTTTCAAGCGTTTCATCTAAAGTCTCNACTTCTACATANACAATATCACCCAATTCGCTTTGTGCAAAATCNGTTACCCCAACTGTAGCTACTTCACCATCTAATGAAAGCCATTCGTGATCTTTAGTATATTTTAATTCTTTTGGAACGTTCATAATGAATCAATTTATTGGTGCAAATAAACAAAAAAAAGAGTANTTATTCACCTATCTCAACTGGAATCTTAAAGCAAAACCTCCGTTGGTATTTGCTGTAGGAAAAGAAGTTGAAATAAAAGGNGTATTTACCCTTCTATCAAAATATAATCTNAGCATTAGCTGTTTTGTTAAATTATAGTCNCCCGAAAACTGGATGGTTACTGCTCTTTGGCCTGCAGTAGGTAAATTCTGATTCTCTACAATTTTTCTTGTGATGGTTTTATTATCACGCACAGCCACATCTAATCTCATTCTAAGATCGCTAGGTTCAATTGGATTACCAGCCAGTTTAAATGGTAATTTTAGTTTTTTCCAAGTATACCCTGTTCCAAACTTCCACTCGCTCCCTTTGATTTCTGTGATTTGATTGTTCGCTAAACTCAATGAGACATTTCTATCTTTTTTCATTTCAAATTTTACAGACATGTTGTTTTTTAAAGTCAAATCAACTCCCAATAGCGGGGCAAATTGCTCCATAATATTCATTGTTAAAATTTGTTTTTGAGATATATAATTTCCAGCTATATCGGTCTCAATGGCATTTCCTTCACTGTCCCAATTCCCGCTAAGGTTAGTGGTATAGTTTCCCAAGGTAAAGTTAGACCGGTAGGCATGTGAAAAAGATAATTTTTTAATGTNCTTTTTAACCGCTTTTATTTTAGTTAGTCCATCAAAAGTAATCCTCCAATTGGGTAACGGTATTCGCTGACTTAGAGGATTGATGTTATTAATATTTGGTGTCTCACCACGGTATGCACACAGGAAAGCTCCGATGATAACATCTTGTTGTGTACTGTCATATCCAGCATAATAACCCGTGTTTTCAAGAGTTTGTGGAGAATTTGGATTAGTCAACGCAACAAGTTCTGAAACATCTTGCCTGTAACTTAATAAGTTTTCCCAAATTTGATTACTCAATGTAGTATCATTTAGTTTATCTGCTTTGAANGCGGTTCTCCAGGTTATTATGGATGTNCTAAATGAACCATTAAATTGATTATTTAATAAAGCAAATTGATCAAAATCGTCAAGACCTAGATTAGAAGATCTATTCTCCATCAAATTCCGCTCAGCTGAAAGATCAATTCGCAAACTATTTATAGGCTTTATAGAAGCCTTAAANTTCATATTTTCTGTGTGATTGGACGTATACTGAGTACTTATATAATTATAATTTGAGGTGTCCACAAGCCAACCATTNTCGTAAGCATGATGAGCAAAATTCATTCTGGTCTTTGTCCCCATTAAATCCCTTTCCTGGTATCCTCCNGCAATAAANGCTAAACCNGGTGAAAGCCANTCATCATCCATCCCTAACATGTTGGTTTGACTTCCATATCCTGGAAGCATAATACCATCATTGGTATTGAAGGAACCGTTAATGCTTTTTACGGACATCAATACCCTNGCAAATTGATCAACTACTTTCATNACTGGACTATCACCTTTTTTCTTTTTCTTTCCTTTTTTATCCCCGTCTTTTTCTTCCTCATTTTCTTTTTTGGATGTTTTCTTTCCACCTGCAGACACATTACTNCGAGACCTAGAAATTCTTGAATTTCCATATTTTTTATTCACTCTTTTCAAATAAGGAACCTTATTGTAAAGTGATGTAAAATTCAGTTTNCCAGACCATGCAACTACTCTTGAATTTTGTACAATATTTCCTACCGAAAGAGTATCATTATCTAGTGCTAAGGGAGCTCTAGTCCAATCAAAATTTGCCGTGTATCTTGTGGTAAGTGTTATCCAATCCGTAAGTGGGAACTTCTTAAGTGGCCAAGTATAGGAAACGTTACTCGTATGGTTATAGCTCATATTTTCTCCTAAGTTTTTTAAACTTTGGTTTACTAAGCTCTGGTCAAAATCATCTTCATACCCAAATATACCGTAATCAATTCTCCCCGGAGTTTCCTGCACAAATGCACTATTTGTAGCTTGAAGATCAAACTTTAGGCTCTTGGTCAAGTCATATTTAAAATCATAATTTCTATCCCAATTGAATTGTTTACCATATTGAGGAACCTCAAAATTCTCACCACCAGGAAAATTATATCTAGTTGAAAAAATATTATAGGTTCTATTCACATTATTTCGAATTGCAATTTGTTTTGGTAAGTAATAAAAGTTGAAATCCCTTAAAAGTCTTAACCATTTAGACTTTCTTATAAAATTTACTTTTTTAAAGGGTTCTAATGGCTTTATGTTAGGTGAGTATTGATAATTAATACTTCCTAAATAGTTACGTTGAATATCTTGCCTTGTATTGATATCTCTGTGAGAAAACTCTGTAAAAGAATAATTTAAACTGAAATTGGAAACATCCCACGGCATGGGAATTTTTGCTTTTGGTTTTTTATT
>NZMV01000032.1 GCA_002694645.1 Crocinitomicaceae bacterium
TAAAATTGCCATTTTAGCTATTGACCCAAGTTCTTCCGTCACTGGAGGGAGTATTTTAGGAGATAAAACCAGAATGGAGGATTTAATAAATCTACCAAATGTATTTATCAGGCCTACCCCATCAAAAGGTGAGTTAGGAGGTGTAGCTAATAAATCTTACGAAACCATTTTACTTTGCGAGAAAGCTGGATTTGATTTCATAATCGTAGAAACAGTTGGTGTAGGCCAATCCGAAACACATGTAAAGGCGCTGGTCGATTTTTTCTTATTACTTGTACTACCGGGTGCAGGGGACGAATTACAAGGGATAAAACGTGGAATAATGGAGCTTGCAGATGGGTTATTGATCACCAAAACGGATGGTGAAAACATCAAAAAAGCAAAAGTAGCTAAATCAAACTATCAGAACGCCTTACACTTATTTCCTAACTCAAAAAATAACTGGACACCACCCGTTTTAACTTGTTCAAGCCTTGAAAACAAGGGGATTGATAAGGTGTTCGAAATGATAAACTCATTTGAAACCCACAATATTGAAAATGGATGGCTACAAAAAAACAGACAAAAACAACGATTTTTCTGGTTTGAAGAAAAATTAGATAGTTTGATAAGAGATAATTTTTATAAAAATAATCAAATCCATGATCAAATAAAAAGCTTGAATAAGGATATAGAAAGTGGCAAAATTGATCCGTTTAACGCTGCAAAACAACTGTTTTCAAGTAATGACTCTTAAAGAAAAATTAAATAAACTCTCTATTATTGAGCTCGTAATTATCGCTGAACCCCACACCGATTACACAGACGAAGCAAAAACACATGCCTTGGATCTTTTGAAAGAAAAAAAGTGGGAGAATAGTCCACGTATTTTTGATGAAATAAAAGAATATTGGTCTAGTTATGTTACTGAACAAATTAAGTTCATTTTATTAGATAAGAAAATACCTAAAAGTTTATTCCTTTCTGAAGTAGATATAAAAGAAATAGTGAAAATAAAATTTGAGGAATGGAAAGAAAGACAAGAACTTCTTGGAATAGATATCACTAAATATTGGGCCGTACCTTTTTAACACTGCTCATTTCACAATGAATTCGCTATATTAGAGAAAATAGATAAATACAAATGGAAGTCAAAAATTATGTTTTAGGTGATTGGATTGAAGGAGAAGGAACCGAAATCACTTTTCAGCATGCCATAAATGGGGAAACCATAGGAACATGTTCTAGCAAAGGACTAGATTATGAGCACATTTTACGTTATGGTAGAGAAAAAGGAAGTACTGCATTACGAAAAATGACATTCCAGCAAAGAGGGGAAATGCTCAAGTCATTAGCTCTTTATTTGCATAAAAGAAAGGACCAATTTTATCAATTGAGTACAGCAACTGGCGCAACAAAAATTGACTCATGGATTGACATAGAAGGAGGTATAGGAAATCTTTTTGCCAATGCTTCTTTAAGAAGGCAATTTCCGGATCTACCCTATCATGTAGATGGGCAAGCTGCTCCCCTTTCCAAAAATGGTACTTTCATTGGACATCATATCATGGTTCCAAGAAGAGGTGTGGCTATTCATATTAATGCGTTCAACTTTCCTATTTGGGGAATGTTGGAAAAAATAGCGGTAAATTTTATGGCAGGTGTAGCTGCTGTTGTAAAACCATCAGAGTATACTTCATTTCTTACAACAGCAATGGTTAAAGAAATCATCAAGTCAGGTATATTGCCTAAAGGTAGCTTACAGATCATACCCGGATTAGGAAGAGGAATTTTAGATCATGTGGACCACAGGGATGTAGTTACATTTACGGGGTCTGCAGCTACAGGAAAAATTTTGAAATCTCACCCCAATATCTTAGCTCATTCTGTTCCTTTTAATATGGAGGCGGATTCACTTAATGCTTGTGTTTTAGGAAAAGATGCGGTACCTGGAACTGCTGAATTTGATTTATTTGTGAAAGAAGTACACAAAGAAATGACGGTTAAGACTGGCCAAAAGTGTACTGCTGTAAGGAGGGTTCTTGTACCAGAAAACACAATTGATTTAGTACAAGAAGCACTTATTTCAAGATTGGGAAAAACAGCTATTGGGAACCCNGANAATAAAGAAGTTAGGATGGGTGCATTAGCNACTAAAATTCAAGTGGAAAGAGTCAAAGAAAACGTGGAACTATTGATGAAGTCGCAAGAAAAGGTATATGGATCACTAGAAAAAATACCCTTAATAGATGCTCAATTTGAAAAAGGATGTTTTTTCTCCCCTATTCTTTTTAGAAATGAACAACCATTTTTAAAAGATGATGTACACCATGTAGAAGCGTTTGGACCTGTTTCTACCTTAATTCCGTATAAAGACATGGAAGAGGCTGTAGCCATTGTTGAAATGGGTAAGGGTTCATTGGTAACATCCATTGTAACAAATGATGATGAAATCGCAAAAACATTTGTGACTGAGGCTGCTCACATGAATGGCCGAATCCTAGTACTGAACGAACGATGTGCAAAAGAAAGCACAGGTCATGGATCACCAATGCCATTACTTACTCACGGAGGGCCAGGAAGAGCAGGAGGTGGAGAGGAAATGGGTGGTATAAGAGGGATTAAACATTATTTACAACGAACAGCCATACAAGGTCATCCCGAAACCATAACAAGAATTACAGAACAATTTCAAGTAGGAGGAGATCAGCCTATTTCACAACCTCATGTTTTTCGAAAGCACTTTGAGGAATTGGTAGTTGGTGAAACGGTATTTACCCATAAGCATACTGTTAGTGAAGCCGATATCGTAAATTTTGCAAATGTAAGTGGAGATAATTTTTATGCCCATATGGATGCAACTTCTCTTGATGGAACCATTTTTGAAGAGCGTGTTGCTCATGGATATTTTATTTTATCTAAAGCAGCTGGGCTTTTTGTTGATCCAGCAAAAGGGCCCGTACTTTTAAATTATGGAATTGAAGAATGTCGATTTGTTAAGCCCGTTTATTCTGGTGCCACCATTGGCGTAAAGTTTACAGTTAAAGAAAAAATTGACCAAAAAAAGAAAGATGAAGACGATATTGCAAAAGGTATAGTAAAATTTTTAGTTGATGTGTATGATGAAACGGATGAAACAGTAGCTATTGCTACCATTCTGACCATGGTTAAAAAAACTGATCAGTCCTACTAACATGAAAAAGACTATTTGCAGCATACTTGCGGTATTTATTTTAACCCAGCTCAATTGTTATTCACAAGAAATCACCAGGACTTCTATTAAAATTGATAGAATTAAGCAAATTCTTGAAAAAACAGAAAGTGATACCGTAAGAATATTACAATTACAAAACTGGAGCGATATTATTTTTTACAGCAACCCCGATTTACATTTAAAACTACAAACTGATATAGTTAATCTATGTGAGGATAATCTTTTGAACCCTTCTAGTGAAAAAGAAAAAAAGTGGTTTGAAGAACAAATATGGATTGCCTTTGATCATATAGGAAGCATCTATTTCTACGATTATGATGAGCCCGTTAAAGCCTTGAAATTTTATCTAAAAAGTGCTGAGGTCCTAGAAACGCTAGATCATCTTAATTCATCCTCCATTACCTATGATATCATTGGAAATATTTACCAGCAACTGGGTAATTATCAAAAAGCAAATAGGTATTTCCAAAAGCGAATTAAAATTGACCAAAGCATAAGCAAAAAGTTCGAAGAAAAATTATTATTGGATAGTATCCAATTGGTTAATAGAAATAAAGAAATAGCCTTTCAAAAAGAAACAGCTGCCAAAGAAGAAAAGCTCAAAAAAGAAGCAGAAAGGCTAAATACCATACTGGAAATAGGCATTGTTTTATTTCTATTATCATTTGTAATTGTATATGTTCAATGGAGAAAAACCAGAAAACAGAATAAGATAATCGAAGAACAACACAGGCAATTAGACGAAAACCACAAAGAAATTACAGATAGCATTAGTTATGCAAAAAACATCCAAGACGCCATGATGACATCTACGGTATACCTTAAGGATGTACTTCCTGAAAGTTTTATCTTTTTCAAACCCAAAGACGTGGTCTCTGGCGACTACTATTGGGTCTATAAAACACCTTATAATAACATCTACTTTACTGTGGCAGACTGTACTGGTCATGGCGTTCCTGGTGCATTTATGAGTATGATAGGCACTTCATTACTCAATGAAAATATAATTGAAAAAAAGGTAAATAATCCAGGTGAAATCCTAGATAATATGCGAGACAAGATCATTGCTTCCTTAAATAACAAAGACAGTAAAAAAGAAACCCGAGACGGAATGGATGTGGCTCTATGTAAAATTAATTTTAAAAAATTAACCTTGCAGTATGCTGGTGCAAACAATCCGTTGGTTCACGTAAGGAATGGAGAGATAAATCACATTAAAGCTAATTATCAACCTGTTGCGCTTACAGTGGGTGAAAAGAAACCATTTGTAAATCATGATATTAAATTGGAAAAGGGAGATATGATTTATATATTTTCAGATGGTTATGCAGATCAATTTGGAGGCCCAAAAGGCAAGAAATACATGACCACAAAATTTAGAAAGTATCTAGCATCTATAAGTCATCATAGCGTGGAAGAACAGCATGAAATGCTAGAAAGGGAGTTCCAACAATGGAAAGGAGATCATGATCAAATTGATGATGTTTGTGTAATGGGCGTTCGAGTTTAATTTTTATTATTCTTCTCCAATGTATTTTATTGGTATTTTACTTAAAATTGTTTCATCTGTTTTTTATTTATTTTCTGGTTTATTTTGGAAGACAATCATTCCGAATCACGTTAATTATCATGTGATTTACCACAGNACTCTTTTTAGTATCCTATTTTCAATNATTACCATCTTNACCTTTAAATTTCTTGATCCTAACTCTAGAACCCTAAGTGATATGTTAAAAGTAGATATATCTTCATGGGTAGCTACGATTGGGATTTGTTGTTTTAGCTTTTATGGTTTATATTTTTTCACCAATGCNCTTAAAAACGGGAGGTACAGCATAGTAACNCCGTTTGTTTCATCGGCAGCCATTTTCTCATTTATCACATCCTACATCATTTACGATGAAAACATTACCATCTTTTCCATTTTTGCATTTCTGATTTTAATGATTGGATTGNTTATTCATCAATATGAAAATATAACTAATTTAAAATTATCAAAGGAAATATTCCTTGCTATTTTAAGTGCGTTTTTNTGGGGTGTTTCTTTTGTTCTTTATCCCTTTTCCATAAATAAGTTTGGGATTTACAACTTTAGTTTGATTTTAGAAATATGTGTATTTCTGTCTTGTATTTATCTACTTATTATTAAAGAAAAAAAAATAGTTCCCAAAATATTTAGTAAAAGTGAACTAGCCATTTGTTTTCTCATTGGACTNTGTGTGGCTGGTGGAAATGTTTCAGCCAATTATTCACTGGACAATATGCCCATTTACCTGAACATCATTATCTCTGTATTATTTGAGGCCATCGTGATTATTATTGGTGTAAACCTTTTCAAAGAAAGACTAAAAACTAAAGATTGGATACTTATTACAACTATAACCATCTGTAGCGTTTTGACATTTTATTAATCAAAATAGTTTATAAGGTAATCTTCATCAAAAAAAATAAAACCAGTTTTTTGTACCATTTCTATATATTGTTTTTTAGTCTTATTTATAGTTTTATTAGTCCGCTTAAGAAAATGATATTTTGCTATGTAAAATAGAATCTTTTGATAACTATCGTTAATATGAAAGTTTGTTTCTTCATTAAAGAAAGAGAATAAATCTGGAATTAATTTTAAGCGATCATTTTTGATGTGAATCAACATGAGCGCAACTAAATTATAGCGCTCAATAGAAACATGATCCCAATAGTCATAATCCAAAAGTTCATCGTAATACATATCAAATATGANTTCAATTTTATCCAATTCCTTTAGTATTATTAAAATAGGAATGATCTCCTGAAAAAACTCTATTTTNGATACTTGGTTTTTAGCTTCACTTAGAATTTGATTAAAAATTTTGGTTTGAGTACTTTTTGATTTNAGGTAAAGTATTGAGTAATATCTACCTAATAATATGGGATGACAATTTTCAGGAACCAAATAATATGAATTTTCTCTTNNAGGTTCTATTTCTCTTACAAAACNATCAAATTCCAATAATAATTTAGTAAACAAAATTTCATCTTCATNTTGTATAACTAAAAGCGATTGTTTTAGCAGATCTCCATAATACGAACTGAGTGTATCCACATCTACATAACTATACAACATCAGGTCACGAAATGGTTTAAAACGAAGCAAAAAATAAAACCAATTGAAATCTAAAGGAAAAGAAGATTTAAATTTCTTGCTTAGCGTAGTAGATATTTTAGCCATTTCTGGTCTTTCAAGAACAAATAATTTTTCTTGATTAAATAGNATGGACAAATTAGACTTATCTTTCCTTAATATAAGATTGGATATTAAATATGTTAATAATTTATAGTATTGATTAGAANTTTTTTTTCTTAAAAGCCAGTTAATNTGGTTTTTGGATAGCTCATTTTCTAAAAGCATGTCATTTACATAATCCCAGTCATTCCATTCCCTGTCNAGTTTAAATTTTTTAACAAAAACAATGTAAGACTCATAACCAGCATAATTTGAAAGAATATTCAATGTGTTTTTATTGGGTTTGGTGTAGGGGAGGAATCCAAATAATCTTCTAAGGGTATTAAATCCCAGTTCTTTAGTAGTTGATCGGTAGATATCTGTTTTTAAACCTTTTAAATCCGACACATTTTTAATNCTTGTCCCAAAGGTNCTTACTACCGACTTCTTCAAATTATTAACCATAATTACTAAAATAATTATTTCGTTTTAATGGGCAAAATATGGGCAAAATATAGGCAAATTTAAACAGAATGATTTAAGAAAAAACAAGATAATTTTAGACTTTTAATTTATANGTCTGATGAAAAAAAGATCTACGCTTCTACTAAATATCTTATGTTAAATATCATTTTTTGAAAGCTGACAGTAAAATCGTTTTTTATCCATTCAAAGCCACGACTTCACTGATCTCGGGAATGTGTGTCTTTAGTAGAGTTTCTACCCCACCCTTTAGCGTTGCAGTACTAGATGGACATCCGCTACAAGAGCCTTTTAATACCACGGTTACTTGACCGCTATCTTCATTAAANGATTGGAAATGAATAGCACCCCCATCTTGTTCTACAGCTGGCTGAACATACTCGGCTATTAANTCCACAATTTTCTGATCTGTGACAGAGTTAATCACAGGTTCTGGTATCAATCCAGTTGGTGNTTCGTNNTCTGAATTATCCACTTTTATTTCAGGCATNACTTCCACAGCCTTTTCATGTTGACTTAGCCAGTCTCTNATAAATTCTCTTAATTCTAAACTAACGTCAGACCATTCAATGCTATCGTTTTTATAGACCGTTACAAAGTTGTTAGCNATAAANATGCTCGNTANAAATGGNAAATTGAATAAGGCTTCAGCTAGGGCAGAATGACCAACTGCCTCTTGNCTATTTAAAAACTCCACCACTTGCCCTGGNTNAACTAACATATGATCTGCCACAAATTTCATGGTGTTTGGGTTTGGAGTCATTTCAGCATAAATGGTAACTGGTCTTTTCATATTTTAGTATTTTCCGCTAAATTAGAGTAAAGCGCAGAGATATGAAACCCCTGATTAAAGAAATTAACGGTACTAAACCTCAATTTGGAGAGGACTGTTATATTTCTGAAAACGCTACGATTATCGGAGATGTGATTTGCGGAGACAGGTGTAGTTTTTGGTTTAACTCCGTTACCAGGGGTGATGTCCATTATATCAAAATGGGAAATGAAGTCAACGTACAAGATGGTGCCGTTATTCACTGTACATACCAAAAAAGTCCTACTAATATTGGCAATCAGGTGACCATAGGGCATAACGCTATTGTGCATGGTTGCACTATAAAAGACCGAGTATTGATAGGAATGGGAGCTATTGTATTAGATGATTGCATTATTGAAAGCGATAGTATCATTGCTGCTGGTGCGGTTGTCACTATGGGAACGCATGTAAAATCAGGTGAAATTTATGCTGGTGTACCCGCTAAAAAAGTAAAAGAAGGTGATTTTAAAAATCAACTACTTGATTTGGCCAATAAATATGTAGCCTATTCAAAGTGGTTTAAAGAAAGTTAACTTAAATCAATAGTGGTAGATTTCAAGCTTTCTCCATAAAATAATTTAAGGTGATGATCAAACTTCTGATTATTTTCTGTGGTNAATAAATGTAGTTCACCATTAGAACTGATATTTTTGGCTAACTCCACATGCCTTTTTAAATAATCATCTAGTTTATCGGCTACCAAATCTCCCTGCTCAACAAGCTGAACTCCATTTGGTAAATATTTTAAAATGGAATCTTTTAAAATTGGATAATGGGTGCAGGCTAAAATCAACGTGTCTATTTGATCATCTTTTTCGAAAATTTCTTCAATATTTTTTTGAATGAAATACTGTCCNCCAGGATCAAGAAAACTATTATTTTCCACCATAGGCACCCACATGGGACAACTGTGTTGTGTAACTTTAATTTGAGGAAAAAATTTTNCTATTTCTAANGCATAACTATTTGATTTTACCGTGCCACTTGTACCAAGTACTCCTANATGTCCTGTTTTGGTCATATGACCTATTTCTTCNGTAGTTGGTCTTANGACCCCCAACACTCTTCTATTAGGATAAGTACGAATTAAATCNTGTTGCTGAATGGTTCTTAAGGCTTTAGCTGAAGCGGTATTGCATGCTAGTATAATTAGATGACAGTTTTGCTTAAATAAATATTCAATTGCTTCTCTAGTATATTGATAAACCACATCAAANGATCGGCTACCNTATGGGGCTCGAGCATTATCTCCTAAGTANAAATAATCATATTGTGGTAATAACTTNTTAATGGATTTTAATACTGTTAATCCACCATATCCCGAGTCAAATATTCCAATAGGAGAGTTCATGGCAAAAAAAAAGCCCAAATGGGCTTTTTATGATTTATTTACCTGCAACAGTAATCCCTAATTTTTTTCTAACCTTATCACTGATATCTTCACCTCCGGCATAAAGCAAAGTAGTTACTTCATATACATAGTCATAACCTTCCTTTTCAGCCACTTCTTTAACAGCCGTATTAACCTTGATCATGATTTGCTGTAACAGCTCTTGTTCTTTTTGTTGTAAACTAGTTTGAGCTTCGTACGCCTTTTTTTCATAGTTCTGCTGTCTTTCCATCAAGTCAGTCTCTTTTCTTTTTCTTGTATCTTCAGACATGCCATTTTTATTTTGCTCATAGTCTTGAGCAAACTCNACTATCAACTTTTGATACATTTCCAACTCTTTAGTTAAATCACTGTTGAAACTTTCTAGATCCTTTCTTGCTGATTCATAATCAGGAAGTTCTTGCATAATCACCTGTGAATTCACATGTCCTAATTTTTGTGCCTTGAGACCCATACCTGCGATCATTATGCACGCAACAACTACATATTTAATTGTTTTCTTCATCATTTATTTTTTTAGTTTTCTAATTATATCGTCACTTTTATCATATTTAGGATCCGCAAACAAGATGTTGGAATGTTTACTTTTATCCAGTACAAAGCTATAATTATTATCTTCTGCTAAAGATTCAATAGCCTTATATATTTTTCTTTGAATAGGTTGTATCAATTCCTTTCTTTTTTTAAATAGGTCACCGCCTACTCCAAATTTTTTGCTCTGATAGGTTCTAATTTCTGTAATTAAATCCTCAATTTCTTTTTCGCGTTCCTTTTTGGTCTCAGCTGGAAGAAGAATTTCATTTTTTTTTAAGTCGTTTTTCTTCTTTTCTAAAAGTTCATTTTTACCCTTGATCTCATTTTGCCATTTTTCTGAGAGATCATCAATTTGTTTCTGGGCTTTTTGATAGCTTTCCATTTGATCCAAAATATATTCAGAATCAACAAAAGCAAATTTCTGGGCATTCACAAGATAGGACGAAAATGTAACTGCGAAAATAATTGCTATAGTAAAGAAATATTTCATTCCGTTATAATTCACCAATATTCATGCCAATTGTAAAGTGAAATTGACCGCGGTATCCATTGGCATTAATCTGAGCGTTATGATTAACTTCTCCCGCAGCACCAGGGTCAAGAGAGTCAAATCCAAATCCATAATCTAAACCAAGTAAGCCAAACATGGGCAGGAAAATCCTAACTCCTAGACCTGCAGATCTTTTCACTTTGAAAGGATTGTACTTTTTATAATCATTCCACGAGTTACCCGCCTCTAAAAAGCTCAATAAGTAAATGGTCGCAGAAGGATTCAAGCTCACCGGATACCTTAACTCCATGGTATATTTGCTTATTAATCTATCTCCAGTAGTAGACGAAACCGTCTGCTCATCATATCCTCTTAATGCTATAATTTCTCTTCCATCAAGGTTAAAACCCGAAAGCCCACTACCGCCTAAATAAAAACGTTCAAATGGTGGTGCACCAATATTCTTATTCCATCCATTAAGTAATCCGAAACCTAATCTTGCATTCACAACTAGTTTTTTGTCTCTTGAAATGGGAGTAAACCAAGACGTAGTAAATTTCAGTTTATTGTATTGTAAGAATTTATATTTTTCTTGGTCGGTTAAT
Source organism: Crocinitomicaceae bacterium (assembly GCA_002694645.1). Lineage (GTDB taxonomy): Bacteria > Bacteroidota > Bacteroidia > Flavobacteriales_D > Parvicellaceae. Next base: position 10,712 of record NZMV01000032.1, read on the forward strand.
GATCCGTGATCGGTAAATCCGTTTACTCTTGAGTAAGGATACACACTAGTTTTAAATGTTAAAGAAACAGATGAACCACTGCGAGGATATAACGGTTGATCAATGCTATTTCTTGAAATATTCCACTTAAAATAAGGATTGTTTACATATCCGTCAGAAAAACTGAAAACATTACCAAAATTGTTAAGCTCATAATACTGATACCCTAATTCATAGTATACACTAAAATAGTCATCTGGCCATTTTAATCGTTTACCAAGCCCCATTGAAACACCAGTAATTTTAATTAATCTTCTATTAGGGTTCAATACTTTGTTCCCTTCCGTATCTAAAGAGTCGTTGATGTGCTTTCTATCATAAGATTGTAGAGAGTGGTAGGCTGAAATTGTAAAAGAATTGGGTTTTTTTCCGCCAAGCCATGGTTCTGTAAAGGACATATTATAACTCTGGAAAAAATAACCGCTTGATTGAGCTCTAATACTTAATCGTTGGCCATCTCCAGATGGAAGTGGAGACCATGCTCCTTTTTTAAAAAACTTTTTAGCAGAAAAATTATTAAATGAAACTCCTAGCGTACCGACAAGAGAATTATTTCCCCACCCCCCTGACAATTCAATTTGATCATTGGGNCTTTCTTCCACCACATATTCAATGTCTACTGTTCCATCGTTCGGATTNGGCATGGGATTAACACCTAATTTCTCTGGATCAAAATAACCATTTTGAGCGAGCTGTCTTTGGGTTCTTATGATGGCATCACGAGAAAATAAATCTCCAGGGTGAGTATACATATCTCTAATGATAACATGATCACTTGTTTTCGTATTTCCTGAAACATTGATGTTTTTTATCCTTGCCTGTTTACCCTCATAAATTTTNATTTCTAAATCAATAGAATCATTGTCAACTCGCTTTTCAATAGGATTTACTTGAAAAAACAAGTAACCATCGTCCATGTACAAAGAACTGATATCCGTTCCATTAGGATTCATAAATAACTTGGTATCTAAAGTAGTTTTATTGTAGGGCGATCCATTTTTTATTCCTAGCAAAGTGTCTAGTAAACCACTTGAATACTTTTTATTCCCACTCCATGTAATGGAACGAATAAAATAAGCATTACCTTCATCAATGGTCATCTCAAGGTTCAGCGATTCATCATCGAAAAAATAAACAGTATCATATGTGATTTTAGCATCCCTGTAGGATAATTCATTGTATTTATTTAAGATATTTTGCTTATCTCCGTCAAAAAGTGAATATTGGAACTTAGAACGCTTATAAAATCTATACCATAACTTTTGTTTAGTATCTTTCATTAATCGTTTAATTTTGTCATCTGACAAAGCATAATTACCGTTGATTATAATTTCATTGATTTTAAACTTATTGCCTTTTTCAATGTTAATTTTTAATATCTTACTGTTATTAACAAGAGTATCTGAGGATGTGGTTATATATGATTTTGCGTTGAAATAACCTTTACCCACAAAATAATTTTTTGATATGTTTTTGACCTTCATTAACAAGGCATCCGTAATTATTTTGCCACTGTACAAATCAAGATCATCTCTTAATTGATCGGCTTCCGATTTAGATATTCCAGAAAAACTATATCTAGACATTCGCTCTCTCTCTTGTAATCTTATTCTCAAAAACAAATTATCGCCCTGAGATTTATCCTTTAAAATTTCAACATGTTTGAAAATTCCTTGCTCCCACAACTTGTCTATGGCTGTGGCTATTTTCTCCCCAGGAATGATAATTTTCTCCCCTCTAATTAGCCCTGACTTTTGAATAATCATATCATGATCAAAATGAAGAACTCCGTCAACTGTTATGGCTGCAAGGGTATACTCCCTTGGGGTTGTATAATCCATGAAATCATTTTGAGCAACGCTTTTATTAATACAAAAACATAGAGTATATATGATAATAAATCTAAAGCTACTCATTTACAATTTGTTCTGATGTTTTACCAAACCTTCGTTCTCTATCTTGATAGTCTTTTATGGCTTTAAAAAAATGCTCTTTTTTAAAATCAGGCCACAATGTTTCTGTAAAATACAATTCCGTGTAAGCAAGCTGCCACATCAAAAAGTTACTTACTCTATTTTCCCCGCTGGTTCGAATTAGAAGCTCAGGATCGGGAAAATTTGAGGTGCTAAGATAGGAACTGATTAAATCTTCGTTTATTGTTTCCACATCCAATTTACCCGATATGGATTCCTCTGCCATAGTTTTTACAGCTTGAGCAATCTCCCATCTTGAACTGTAGCTCAACGCCAAAATTAGAGTGATTTTATCATTGTTTTTTGTTCTTTCTTTTGCTTTAGTTAAAGCCTCTCTGCAAGATACAGGTAGAATGCTTGTATTTCCAATGGTTTCTAATCTTACTCCTTTTTCATTTAACTCTTCTACTTCATCGTAAATCGCTTTTACTAATAAATCCATAAGTGCGGCTACCTCCTCTTTAGGTCTATTCCAATTTTCTGTACTAAACGCATAAAGAGTAAGGTATTTCACCCCTATCTCAGCTGCAGCAGTTAATGATTCTCTAACGGATTCCACCCCATTAGTATGACCAAAAATTCTCATCTCGCCTTTTTGCTTTGCCCCCCTGCCATTACCGTCCATAATGATGGCAACGTGTTTTGGAATATTGTTTTTATCTAAAAAATGATTATTCATAAAGCAGCGCGAATTTCATTAAAATAGATGAAAAAAAGAAATATTTTACCAACTTGGACAAGTTGAATCGCTAAAGAATTCATAAGTTAAAGAAAAACCAAAAACAGTATACCAATCTTTATCAGCTGGATTACCTCTTTGGAGACCATAACTTGACTGATTTACACCCTCAGGAGTTCTAGCTCTATCGCTCAACACCCTAGCTAATGTACCTGACTCAGCCTCAAGCACTGTTAAATTTGGATATAATCCACTTACATCATCCAGATAATCTGTGAATGTCTTGCGGAATCCATACTCCATTGAAAATGAAGAATGATGACTTAAATTCACTTTTATTCCAATACCAAATGGTATTACTATTTGATTTAACGAATATTTTTTCTGAGCAGTTAGAGATGTGCCCTGCCCTTCTGTACCAAGGGGTTGTAATTCAATCCACTCCCCATTATAACGTGTTTTTGGATTCATACGCATGATATTGATACCACCCATAAAATAAGGGGTTCCAAAAGCCGCTTTAGCTGTATTATTCTGTCC
>NZMV01000033.1 GCA_002694645.1 Crocinitomicaceae bacterium
AAATTATTGGGATTAAATTTGATTTCTCCTGAAACCCCTTTTATTTTACCAGTAGTTTCTTCGCTTACATAATTAAATTCAACTAAGGCTTTATCGACATTGATGGAGTATGATTGTGCAGTAGATATCAAACAATACATCCATACACTTAATAAAAGGGTTAATTTTTTCATAATTTATAATTCAAATTTTCTAGCAATTGTAAATCCAAATCGGAACTCTCCTTCACTCCACTTAGCTCTTGTAAAAGGCATATATTGTCCTTCAACAATTCCTCTAGAGTTCATGAGATTCAATTGAAATATGTGTCCATAAGTTTTTATCTCAATTCCTATGCCAAAAGGATTGGCATAGTTATCCACTCTGTAATTAGATGGATTTAATATATGATAATACTCAACTAATAGGCTTATTTTTTTAAATAATTTATATCTGCTTGTGGCGCCTAAAAATAAATTTGAGTTTTGATCATCAAGGTGAACCTTGTTTTGATGTAAAAAACCAATGGTGCCTTGTAAACTTAAATTTTGAATGGGCTTGAATGCGACTATAAGCGAAGTATTATAATTAAATCTATGAGCTACTTTTTCAAAATATATTAAAGAAGACGGTAATGTGTCTCTTTTCATTGAAGTAAAGAGTGAGGTAGAATGTATTGCTGCTGAAAGTTTATTTGAAGAATAAAGTTTATACTTAACTAGTCCATCCCAAACCTCTAAAAAAGGTCCTGCCCCCTTTGATCTTCCCATCCCAATCATCATATTTTTGAATAGCCCATATTCCAAAGCTATCCTTATGTCTGATGAATTATCCAGCCCAAAAAGTGTTCTGTACGATTCCAAAGTAGCTATTTCTCCAAAACGGTGAGTAATCCTAAATTCAAGTTCATTACTCTCTAAAACTTCACTCGTATGGCCATTTACCGCCCTAGTGTCAATAAAAAAATCAGTATTACTCGTGTTTTCAAAATCCCAATTGTCTTGCCCAAACAAAAAAGAATTAAAAAAAACTAAACAACAGAGACTAAAGACACCTTTCATTTAAACAAATACAACAAATAAATTTAAATAACTAAATTTATGAAAATGAAATTTAATTGTTCTAGTTTAATTTTTCTTTGTTTGAGTACACTTTTATTTTCATGTACAAAAGATCGTACTAAACAATGTGATATTGATCCATCTTATTCTTTCGATATTGCCCCCTTTTTTAATACATACTGTGTTGCTTGCCACCAATCAAATTCATCAAGTGGAGGAGTCAATTTAGATAATTTCGAGAGCGTATCAAATCATATTGATCATAGTATTAGTGAATTCAGAGATGGAACTATGCCTTCACCGGGGAGCCTATCTCCGGAACCTTCACAAAGAGATTCCATTTTGGAGCTATTAAATTGTTGGGTCTCAATGGGAAAAAAAAATAATTAAATCAAATTATGAAAAAGTATATTATTCCAATCATACTTATTGTTGTTACAGGATTTTATTTTTTTAAGCCAAATAATCCACATATCCAACGTCATAACTATGCTGCTATTTTAAATTCAGGAGGTTCCCCTTCCGCTAAAACGGGAGCACCAGGAGAAGGAAACTGTACAATGTGTCATAGCGGAAGTGTAAATGATGGAAATGGTATTTCCTCTATCTCATTTAGTGGTTTGAATAACGAATATGAGCTCGGTGTAACTTATGATATGACGTTAACGATATCAAATGGGTCTTCAAAAAATGGTTTTCAATTGGTAATATTAGATTCAGCTCAAAATAAAGATGCTGGAAATTTAACCGCGTCTGATATGGTAAACACCCAAATTACTTCTAATAATAGAACATACTTGAACCATACCCATTCTGGAAACAGCCAAACATCATGGAATTTTCAATGGACAGCTCCTTCAAATAATGCAGGTCCAATAACTCTTTATTATGCCTATAATGTTTCAAATGCGATGAATAATACAGCTGGGGATCAAATATATCTTGCAAGTCATACCATTTATCCATCTACTACAGCAAGTTTATNNTCCATCAATTCAATTGANAATGGATGTTTTNTAGATGGAAATAAATTAATTATACCACANAACGCNTTGATATCAGGNGATGCAGCCATATCTATNTATAGNCTGAAAGGTAAAAGAATTTCAAGCTTTAAAACCANACNTATTTCAGNNGNAAATAATGAAATANCNTTACCTATTGACCTNAAAAGAGGACTCTATATTCTTNCGATATCCTCTGGTGAATATAATCAGNCNATAAAATTCNTATACTGATGATGAAATATCTCCTTANTNCTTTNTTTAATNGCNTATAATATTGTTGGGCATNCTCAAAANCTAAGCCTTAAAAACACGGATATTATTTTACAAACCACCNTCGATCAGGCAATATCAAGAAATGTCGGTCAAAATGAGTTAATNAANGGCCGATATTACCGAATTTTTTCATTTTTAAAATTACCAACTAATGNCGAAAAAAATGAAATGAATTCATTGGGGATACGGTTTTTAGATTATTTACCAATAAACAATTACTTNGTTTCAATTCCTGATCAGTTTTCACTCCTTCAGTTAAAAAACTATAATATATCCCACGTAGAAAAAGTGCCCTTAAATTTAAAGTTGGACCCTGTATTATTAGAAATGCCATATCCGGATTGGGCCAAGGATGGTGATTTGATTAAAATATCCATTCTGCTGATGAGGGATGCAGAGTTTGAAAATGCTTTAAATAGAATAACTCAGAAAGAAATCCGTGTGTTTGAATCCGATCCATACTCAATGATAATCCGTGCTTCGATTTCTCCTACTGATATACAAGAAATTGTCCAGATGGAAGAAATTAGTCACATTTCATTGGTTTCTCCACCAGGAGAACCAGAAGATATCAAGGGTAACTCTTTACACCGATCAAATGCTATTAATACAGCTATGTTAAACGGTAGAAAATACGATGGAAGTGGGGTAAGTGTGGCTGTCAATGATGATGGTTACGTAGGGCCACATATAGACTTTGCCGGCAGATTAGAACAAAGTGATGTGGCAAACGATTTTACCGGTGACCACGGTGATATGGTTGCTGGCATTCTAGGAGGTGCAGGGAATTTAAATCCAATGTATGAAGGCATGGCAAAAGGGGCTAAAATGCATATTAGACAATATAATGGAAGCTTACCTGGCTCAGTTCAGTTACACCAAGACAGTGGGGTTGTTTTATTTTCTTCTTCCTACAGCAACGGATGTAATGCTGGGTACACATCTTTAACTCGCAAAGTTGATTTGGAAATCAGGCTAAATCCCGCATTAATTCAAGTTTTTTCTGCAGGAAACGCAGGCTCATCTAATTGCGGTTATGGTGCGGGTTCTGGTTGGGGAAATATAACAGGCGGACATAAGCAAGGTAAAAATGTTATTGCAACAGCTAATATTCTAAATAATGGTATGATAGTAAATAGCAGTAGTAGAGGTCCCGCTAATGACGGAAGGATAAAGCCAGATATTTCTGCTAATGGTAATGGACAAATGTCCACAGACCCCAACAATGTATATGCTACAGGTAGTGGAACTTCAGCAGCAGCTCCTGGAGTTTCGGGTGTTTTAGCGCAGTTGTACCAAGCCTATAGAGAACTAAATAATCAAGAAGACCCCAATTCGGGCTTATTAAAGGGAATATTACTAAATACAGCTGAAGATTACGGAAACGAAGGCCCTGACTTTACATTTGGTTGGGGAAGACTAAACGCTTACAAAGCGGTGAAAGTTTTAGAAGAAAATCGTTACATAGATTCATCTATTTCTCAAGGTGAGACTCATCGTTATCCACTAGTAATTCCGGATAATGTAAAAGAAGTAAAAGTAATGGCTTACTGGATGGATCGAGAAGCATTTCCATCTGCATCTAAAGCTTTGGTTAATGACTTAGATGTTAAGTTGATTTCAGCTAATTCAGAACATTTACCTTGGATTCTAAATACTACTCCAAATTCTTCTTCTCTATCTTCTCCAGCAACAAAAGGCGAAGACCATTTAAATAATATGGAGCAAGTATCTGTTTTAAATCCATCTGATAACAATTATGAAATCGAAGTGGTTGGTTACAATATCCCATACGGACCACAAGAATATTTTATAATTTATGAATTTATCTTTGATGAAATAACAGTAACTTATCCTATAGGTGGCGAAGGATTACATCCGTTTGATGTGGAATTTATCCATTGGGATGCAAGCCCCGATACCATTCCCTTTACCATAGAGTACAGTAACGATAATGGCGTAAACTGGAATTCGATTGGTAACGCACCAGCTGACAAAAGAATGAAAATTTGGCAAGTTCCTAACCAACAGATGGATGAGGTAAAAATTAAAGTATCAAGACAAGCATCCGAGGATCAATCTGATGAATTCTTTACCATCATCAAAGACCCAGATTATTTATCAGTAGATAGTATTTGTTTATGTTATGTAACTATTACTTGGAATCCTGTTGAAGGAGCTGAACAATATGAAGTGATGGTTCTAGGTGAAAAGTTTATGGACTCAATTGGAGTCACTCCAAATACATATTATAGAGTACCAAAAAACCATAACGAGGACTTTTGGTATACAGTAAGAGCTATAAATAGCAAGGGTATCAAGGGGAAAAGACAAGTGGCAAAATACTATAACGGAAACGGTGGTTTTAACTGTACATACGGAACAAATTTTGACACATCTGATGAAATTTTATGTATTGAATCTACAGCTTCTTTTGTAGATAAATCAATAGGATGTCCAGATTCATGGAGTTGGTCATTCAGTCCTAATACCGTATCGTTTATAAATGGAACTAACGCTAATTCCGAAAACCCTGAGGTCCAATTTCTTGATTTGGGGAACTATGAAGTGTCTTTAACAGCATCTAATCAATTCTTTACTGAAACCAAAACAAAATCAAATGTAATAAAAGTCGTCTCTTCTCAGGAATTAGGTATAGCAGAGGATTTTAATACCTCTTTCCCACCACTAAATTGGGTAAATAGTACTGATGATAATTCACGTGGTTGGGAGCAAACTAATGTGGTTCAAAAAAATGGTGAATCTGGAATGTCAGCAGCTTTTTTAAATGATCTTGTTGAGCTTGGGCAGACATCAAGTTTAATTACTTTCCCATTTAATGTTGATAATGACGCTGATAATCCTTTTTTGTCATTTGACTTATCCTACGCTATGTCAAATCAGTTTCTAGGAGATCAACTTTTAGTGTTGGTTTCTACAGATTGTGGAGATTCATTTACGGATACCATTTTCATAAAAGAAGGCCATGATTTAACAACTAGTGCCAGTTTTGATGTTCCTTGGTTGCCATCTTCACCCAATCATTGGCGAAATGAGCGTGTTTCTTTATACCCATATCGAGGCCAGACGATAAAAATTTCTTTTCATAATGTAAGCCGTGCTCAAAACAGGATTTATCTGGATAATATTAATATACAAGATGACCTGGATGAAAAGTATAATCCTTTAACATTTAATGTATTTCCTAATCCAAATACAGGAAATTTCCAACTTTATTTAGAAAATAATGCGCTAGAATCCATTTCATTGGAACTATTTGATGTTACAGGTAAGATAACTTACAGTAACAATATTGAATTTCAATCTGGTAATACAAAATTAGTATCACTAAACTTTAGCAATTTGGCAAAAGGTGTTTATTATATCCGTGTTTCTGATGACAATAATCAATATGTTAGATCAATAGTAATACGATAAAATGAGTTTAACAGACCAAGAAATTGATAGAATAATTGAGATGGCTTGGGAGGATAGAACCCCTTTTGAGGCTATTCATTTTCAGTTTAATCTTTCTGAGCAGGATGTTATCGATCTAATGAGGAGGGAATTGAAGGAAAAAAGTTGGAAAAGATGGCGTAAAAGAGTTCAAGGAAGAAAAACAAAACATGTTAAATTGCGATCAGATGGCGTTCAACGTCATAAGTCTTCTAGGCAAAAGCAAATTACAGGTAATCGGATTTCTAAAAGAACATAAGTGATTATAATGAATCGAATAACGTTTTTCCTTTTACTATTGGTATTTCCTTTAACTTTTGTTCCTCAAAATGAAGAAAATAGAGGTTATAGAGTTAAAGTAGGTGATCCTGTTCCCCCTTTGACACTTCAAATGATAAATGGAGAAATATGGACTAATAAAGATTTCATAGACAAGACTGTAGTTATACAATTTACAGGTTCATGGTGTAGTGTTTGTAAAAAAGAGATGCCTGAACTGGAATCTAGAGTTTGGCAGAATTATAAAGAAAAAGATTTTCTGTTAATAGGGATAGACATAAAAGACACAAGAGACAGAATGATTTCATTTATTGACAAAACAGGAGTTACCTACCCTATTGCTTGGGATCCAGAAGCTGAAACCTTTGATTTATTCACTTTAAAAGGAGCAGGAGTAACAAGAAATATTGTTATAAATAAAAGAGGTGAAATTGTTTTTCTTACCAGGTTATTTGAAGAAAAAGAGTTTCAAGCTATGATTGATAAAATTGATGAGTTAGTCAACCTTTAAATTCTTTTTTTCAAGTTGAATGGTGGTTCCTACAACCGCTACAACACAAACAAAACTAGCAATAATACTTCCGATAAATGGGATTAAATAACAAAGTGCAAAAATGCTTCCTAAACCTATAGCGAACCACATATTTTTCCTCACAAATTTTGAACTATCTCTGACGGAAAGTCTATTTCTTTCATTGGTGTAATCAATAAACGCATATCCATAAAAATATGCTGCCGCAAAGAAATTTCCTACGGCAGAAATGATCCACCCAATAACTGGAATAAAACTCAGTATAAAAAAACCAATCACAAATAACAACTGAAGCATCATATTTCTTAGGGCAATCAATACAGCTCTAACCACATCCCTTGTAATTTGTAAGATGTCAAATGGGAATTCCTTACCTGTTATGATTCCTGCAGTTCTTTCAGATAAGTAGGCTAAAATGGGGGAAAGGATGATAATAGTAAAATATCCTCCAATGAAAGGAAAAACAATAAAAAAAATGATTTTAGTGGTTATCCAAATAGCCCAGTATAATAATGAATTTAATGCAGATTTAAACCAGCTTAGGTTTTCTCCTTTTGCTCCAAAATAATCTGCTATCCAATTATTTAAATTCTCGCTTAGCATGTCAATGAGTTGAAACCCTATAAAAAAGAGACCAATGTTAAGTATTAATGGGTAAAAGAAATAATGCCATAAGTTGTGCTTAAACATGAAGCCCAAAGCTTCTGAGTAACATCGGATACCATTACCAAAAGAAGGTTTATTTTGTTTCATTTTACAAATGTAATCAACACCCTAATAATCAACCTATTAATTATATTACATTTGCACATTTTATTTTGAAATCATGTGTGGAATTGTAGGTGCATTTTATTTTAGTCAAAACAACAGTAACCTCAGAAATCAGGTTTTGGATATGGCTAGAAAGATAAGGCATAGGGGGCCTGATTGGAGTGGGATATACAGCTCTGACAACACCATTTTAGCACACGAGAGGTTAGGAATTGTTGACCCATCTTCCGGAAAACAACCCATTTTCTCAGAAGATAGAAAGCGTATTTTAGCTGCCAATGGTGAAATCTATAACCATAGAGAAATTAGAAAAGAGCTATCTGAAAATTATTCATTTCAAACGGGGTCAGATTGCGAAGTGATTTTGGCATTATATGAAGAAAAAGGAATTCATTTTTTAAATGATTTAAACGGTATTTTCGCATTTGCTCTGTATGATGAAGAGAAAGAAAATTATTTAATAGCTAGAGATCACATGGGTATNATCCCTCTTTATATGGGTTGGGATAAAAATAAAGTATTTTATATTGCCTCTGAGCTAAAAGCATTAGAAGGAGTATGTGAACAAATTAAATTGTTTCCCCCAGGACACTATTTAACGAATAACGATTTAAAACCAGTAAAATGGTATAATCCTAGATGGGTTGATTATCGCTTTGTTTCGGAAAAAGAAACGAACTTAAAATTTCTAAGAGATGCACTATGTCAAGCGGTAAAAAGACAACTAATGTCTGATGTTCCTTACGGTGTGCTTTTATCAGGTGGTTTAGATTCATCTATTACCTCTGCTGTAGCAAAATTATATGCTGATAAAAGAGTGGAATCTGATGATCAAAAAAAAGCTTGGTGGCCCACACTACATTCTTTTGCTGTGGGGTTAAAAGGTTCTCCAGATTTAAAAGCAGCTCAAAAAGTGGCGGATTACATTGGCACTGTTCATCATGAAATTATTTTCACCATTCAAGAGGGATTAGACGCTATAAAAGATGTGATCTATCACTTAGAAACATATGATGTTACAACTGTTAGGGCTTCCACACCGATGTTTTTAATGGCTAGAGCAATTAAATCCATGGGGATAAAAATGGTATTATCTGGTGAAGGTTCTGATGAAATTTTTGGTGGGTATCTGTATTTCCATAAGGCACCTAATGATAAAGAATTTCACGAAGAAACGGTACGAAAATTAGATAAGTTGCATCAATACGATTGTTTGAGGGCAAATAAAGCATTAGCCTCTTGGGGAATTGAAGGCAGAGTTCCTTTTTTAGATAAAGAGTTTATGGATGTAGCCATGAGTATTAGTCCAAAAGATAAGATGATAACTGAAGAGAGAATGGAAAAGTGGGTATTGAGAAAAGCTTTTGAAGATCTTCTTCCAAAGGAAGTTACCTGGCGACAAAAAGAGCAGTTTTCAGACGGAGTAGGCTATAGTTGGATTGATACGTTAAAGGAGTTAGTTGAAAAAGAAGTATCTGATGAAATGATGAGTAAGGCGAGCTCAAGGTTTTCTGTTCATCCCCCAATGAACAAAGAAGAATATTATTACAGAACTATTTTTGAATCTCATTTTCCATCAAATGCTGCAGCACTCACGGTTCCATCAGTGCCTTCTGTAGCTTGTAGTAGTCCTACCGCTTTAAAATGGGATAAATCTTTTCAAGGAATGAATGATCCTTCTGGAAGAGCTATTAAATCACATCATAAAAGTTACTGATTTTTAAACCTCTTTTTTTGTGGATACTTTCTTACTTTTATGTAGTTGAAAGTAGTTAAGTTAATCATCCTATTTTGTTTGATTCAGCCTTCTTTTCTTATGGCTCAAGAATTAAAGGTGGATAGTGTTTTGATGGATTATAATGTGTTTTTCAAAAAAATGGATCAAAATTTTGTAGACGANATTAATGCTGAAGAATTCATTGTTCGTGTCAAAAAAGCAACCGTAAAACAATTAGATCCTCATAGTCATTTTTACACTAAAGAAGAATCTATTTCTAGAAATAATGCTTGGAAGGGTATTAGTTATGCAGGTATAGGTGCATNGGTTAAAGAGTCTACTNATGGAGTAATGATAGANTATTGTAAAAAAGGATATGGTGCTTCTGAGCAAGGATTACTCCCAGGTGATATCATAATTCAAATTGACAGCACCTATTGTAAAGGGTTAAGTTTTAAACAGGTTATTTCTCTACTTANAGGTAGGAACCATTCTAAAGTACAAGTTGCAGTNAAAAGAGGAGAACAAAAAATAACTAGAACTATAGAGAGAAATTATATTATTTCTAAATCTATTTCTTTTGCAGATACAATTTCAAAAGGAATAGGATTAATAAAAGTAGATCAATTTTTGAGAGGNTCTGGTGAGGAATTTCGAAGGCAAGTAAAGAAAGTGGTAGAAANAGGAGCNGANAAATTGATCATAGATTTAAGAGGTAATGTNGGTGGNTTAGTCANAGAAACAGTTAAAGCCTTAAGTGCAGTTTTGGAGNAAGGNACCCTGGTNTANANNCTNAAAAGTAAAGANGAAAAATCAAATTACAGCGATAAAACTAAATTAANNCCTGTAAATNCNGNTNTGCNNTTANTTTTAATNGTAGATCATAAAACNATTTCNTCNGGAGAAATTTTTTGTGGAACTATCCANGATTTAGATAGAGGTGTGTTGATAGGAAAGAAGACTGCAGGCAAAGGAATAGTTCAAGGTACCAGGTATTTTAATGACGGCTCTAGTTTGTATATTACAGCAGCAAGGTATCATTTACCTTCAGGCCGATGTATACAGCGAACAGATTACTCTAAAAATTACAACTCCAAAAAAACTATGGTAATCAAAAATGATTCTTTTGAATCAAGAAACGGCAGGATTTTAACTAGTGGTGACGGAATAACTCCAGATTTAGTATTAGATTATATAGCTACACCGTTAGCTATTTCATCAGCTATTGATAAGTCAGGTTTGGTTTTCGAATTTGCTGTTGATGTAATCAGAGAATACGAGGGTGATATCTTTAAAAATTGGAAATCCATTTCAAAGGATTGGATTGAATTTTTAAATGATAATCACAAAAGANTTAANCTGGAAAAACACAGTGAATTTTTAAAATTTGAAACTTTATTTCAGGATAACAAAAGAGCTAATCGAAAAATAGAAAAGTTATTACTTGATTTGGAAAAACAAAAGTTGTATGAAATAAAGGTAAATCAAGAAGTAATCAAGTCTATTTTATATCAAAAGTTAATTTTATTTACCTCCTTTAATGAAGGAGTTTACCGGTATCTTTCTAAAAGTGATTTATGGATTCAAGAAGCTATTAAAATTCTTAATTCAAAAGACACTTACTATCAAACTTTAAACTTAAATTAAGGATTAATAACAATAAACATCGCTTCATCAATTATATAAATACGTAACTTACTTATTCGTTTTAGTAGGATAGTAAAAGAGATGAGAAAAAAAAAAGTTGCTATTGCAGGGGCTACTGGATTTATTGGACGNTGGTTTATAGAACGATATAAATCTAAATATGACATCATTGCGCTTTCAAGAAGAAAAGCTGATGGGAAAGATAATGATGTCCATTGGCGTGTAGTTGATTTATTTTCCATATCAAGCAGTATTGAAGCGTTAAAAGACGTTGATTATGCGGTATATTTAGTGCACTCCATGCAGCCGTCCACTAGATTAAATCAAGCAAGTTTTGAAGATACCGANCTTTTATTAGCAGATAATTTTTCAAGAGCAGCGAGNGTTTGCAAGGTGAAACAAATTATTTATNTAGGGGGAATACTCCCAAAAGATGACAAACGTTTATCAAAACACCTTAAATCAAGATACGAAGTAGAGCAAGTTTTAGGATCAAGAGATACTCCTTTAACNGCTATTAGGGCTGGAATTATTATTGGACCAGGTGGATCGTCTTTTAAAATCATTAAAAAANTNGTTCAAAATTTACCAGTAATGGCTTGTCCAAAATGGACGTTATCAAAGAATCAACCCGCAGACTTAGAGTTGGCACTTAGTTCCATTGACGAGGTTATTGGTAANAATTCGTTTTATCATCAATTTATTGAAATAGGAGGTGATGAGGTGGTTACATACATGGAAATTTTAAAAAAAACAGCAGATGTTATGGGTAAAAGGAGATGGATTTTTTCAGTTCCTTTTTTTTCATTAGGCATGTCAAAGCTTTGGGTGGGATTATTTAGTGGTTCGAGTACTGATTTTGTTTCNCCTTTAATTGAGAGTTTGAAGCATGAAATGACATTAAANCCTGACCATAGCTTGAATCAGAAAAACAGNATTTCAATAAATAAAAGTATTGAAAAGGCATTACATGAGGAAAAAACAATACCCACATTACCTCTTTTTTCGTTAAGTCATTCTAAACCNAAAAATACNGTTAGAAGTGTTCAGCGAATTNNAAATCCAGCTAAAAAATCCGCTTCNTGGGTNGCCCAACGATATCCTATTTGGTTAAGTACAACTTTTCAACGTTTAATNAAGGTTGAGAATTACGAANAGANACTTAANTTTAATCTTTTTGGTGTTTGTCTTTTGCAGTTGGAGTATGTTTANGAAAGAAGTGATATAAATAGACAGTTGTTTTATATCACGGGTGGNTTTCTTACTAAAAGAAAAGATTTGGGATGGCTTGAATTCAGATCTATTTTAGGTGGAGCTTATATTATTACAGCAATACATGAATTTGTACCAAGGCTACCATGGTTTATCTATCGCTTTACCCAAGCCAAATCGCATTCAATTGTGATGAAAAGATTTGAAAATTATATCTCTAAAATGCATGAGTAAAAACATCAATTCACAAATTGANTACTTAATAGAAAGTCATAACTGGTCATTGAAAGATGGAAGATTATGTAAGCAACTTCAGTTTAAAAATTTTGAATCTGTGATAAATTTTGTGAATAGCTTATTGCCTAAAATTATTGAATCAGACCACCACCCTATAATGATCATCAACTTTAATTCTTTAGGCATAGAGTTATTTTCATTTGATGAAAATAAAATTACCAAAAAAGACATTGTTATGGCAAGTTATATTGATACTAAGTTCAAAAACATAAGTTATGAGTAAAAATATTTTACTACTATTTTTAGTCATAGTATACACTTCTGTAATTGGTCAAACAAAACACAATAAAAAAAAAATAATTATGGATAATACAAATTATAATAAGCTTACAAAAGAAGAAGAACATATTATTTTACACAAAGGAACTGAATATCCGTTTACAGGGAAATACAACAATCATTATGAAGAAGGTACATACTTATGTAAGCAGTGTAACGCACCTCTTTATATTTCCAAAGATAAATTTAAATCGAGTTGTGGTTGGCCTAGTTTTGATGACGAAATTGAAGGAGCAGTAAAAAAAGTAAGAGACGCAGATGGAAGGCGTACCGAAATCATTTGTAATAATTGTAATGGACATCTCGGACATGTTTTTTACGGAGAAGGATTCACAGAAAAAGACACTAGGCACTGTGTAAACTCAATGTCGTTGATTTTCATTTCTAAAAATGAAAACTAATGCAATATTTTTAAGCCGATGAACTTTCTATTTGATTTTTTTAAGAGGATTTTACCGATCTTATTATTGTTTCACATTCTATCCTCTACTGCACAAGAAATGAGTTTATTGTTTTTAGGGGATATTATGGGACATGGTCCTCAAATTAAATCTGCCTGGAACGATTCTTTAAAAAAATATGATTACAATGAGGTTTTTGAACCCGTTGAAGATATTATTTCGTCTGTTGATTTTGCTGTTGCTAATCTCGAAGTCACCTTGGCGGGTCCACCTTTTGATGGATATCCTCAGTTTAGTTCACCAGATGAGTTAGCAGAGGCATGTAAAAGTAATGGTATAGATGTATTAGTTACTGCGAATAACCATTCATGCGACAGAGGGAGTATGGGAATTGTGCGCACCAATCGAGTTTTAGATAGCTTGGAAATACTGCACACAGGAACATTTTCAAATCAACAAAACAGAGATAGCCTAAATCTTCTTGTTTTAGAAAAAGAAAATATACGAATAGGGTTATTGAACTACACCTATGGTACAAATGGAATTCCTTTTCACGCTCCAACTTATGTTAACTTATTGGACTCTAGCTTGATTAAAAAAGATCTGAAGTTTGCTAGAACTAAAAATCTAGATAAGTTAATTGTTTTTGTGCATTGGGGAGCTGAGTACCAAGATCAACCCAATCTGTATCAAAAGAATTTTAATCAATTTTTTAAAAGGCAAGGGGTAGATATCGTCATAGGTTCACATCCTCATGTGGTACAGCCTATGCATTACATAAAAAATAATGATAAAGAATTTTTAACAGTTTATTCTCTTGGAAACTTTGTTTCTAATCAACGTGATTTTAGAAAGGACGGTGGAGTAATGTTTAGATGTAGCATCGTTAAAAGAGATAAAGCAAGT
>NZMV01000034.1 GCA_002694645.1 Crocinitomicaceae bacterium
AAGGAATGTACGCCTACCGAAAAAATTATGATGAATTGCATGAAATCAAAAGAGAATATCTAAAAATGTATGAAATTTTAAAATAACTTTATAAGACCCCGTTACCTTCAAATTTCCCCTCCTTGTATACGTCTATTCTTTCAATTAATCCATTTTCATCATAGATGTAATGCTTTCCTGTCCATAGCTTCCCGTCTAGAAATTCTCCATCCATCAATATATCTTTATTTTCATTGTAAGTCTTATGATATCCATCATTTAAAAACTTTCCTTTTGCTGATGGTAAAGGACCAATATTGAGTTCTCCCTGTGCAATAACAGATTCCTTTTTCTCTATAATAGCTCTTGCATTTTTAACCGCTGGATTTACTCTTGAAATGGTACCTGAAGTGGTAGATTCTCCCTTTTCATTAAACGTAATTTTCTCTTTTATATCTCCATTTGGCCAATATCTTATTGCCTTTCCTCTGCCGAGTCCGTTTGCTGTTTCAAATACCAATTCAGCCTTTCCATTGGGATAGTAATATATTACTTCTCCTTCTGTTTTGCCCTTATCATTAAACGACTTTTGCTGTGCTATTTCCCCGTTTTCGTAATATCTTATAAATTTACCGTTATATACTTTTGCATTCCAACTTCCTTTTTCTTCAATTTGACCATTTTCAAAATAGGTTACAAAATCACCCTTTGGAGTACCATTGATATATCTAATTTTACTTTTTATTTTACCCGAAGGATAATATTTATTCCATTCACCTATTCTTCTTCCGTAATTGAACTTCCCTTCTTCCACTTTAGCTACAGGAACGTAATTTTTATCTTTTATCATTCCACCTGTAATTACCCAATAACCATGTCTAGACCCATTTACGGTTTGATTAATAGAATCAAACACTTGAGCATGCAAATCAAACACAAGGTGAATTGAAAATATAAGCGATAATAATAAGCGGATCATATACTTGACGAAACTAGGCTATTGTTACTTTTAATTCCTTCTATCATTTTAAGAGTCATTTTTTTTAGATCAAATTCTTGTTTCCAGCCCCAATCTTTTCTAGCATCTTGATCGTTTATAGATGATGGCCAAGACTTGGCAATTTTGTTTCTAAAATCAGGACTATAATTAATCTTAAAATCGGGAATATAAGTGCTAATCTCTTTTGCTATATCATCGGGTGAAAAACTTAAAGCAGCAATATTGTAGCTTTTAAATGTAGAAAGAGTTGATTTTTCAACCTGCATAAGCTCAATAGTTGCTCTGATAGCATCATCCATATACATCATAGGTAAATACACATCTTTTTCAATAAAACAGGAATAACGTTGATGCTTGATCGCTTCATGAAAAATATCAACAGCATAATCAGTTGTACCACCACCAGGTAAACTTTTATAACTAATAATTCCAGGATACCTAATGCTTCTTACATCGACATTAAATTTTTGGTGATAATAATCACACCATCTCTCTCCTGCGGATTTACTGATACCATACACGGTGTTAGGCTCAAGAATAGACTGTTGAGGTGAATTTTCCTTAGGACTTGTAGGACCAAAAACAGCTATAGAACTTGGCCAAAATACTTTTTTTATTTGTCCTTGCCTAGCTAATTCAAGCACATTAAACAGCCCGTTCATGTTGAGATCCCAGGCTGATTTAATTTTACTTTCTGAAACAGCGGAAAGTAAAGCAGCTAAAAGGTAAACTTCTGAAATTTCATATTCTTTTACAACACTAGCCAAGTGAATAGAATCTAGCACATCCATTTTAAGAAAAAGAACACCGTCATGTTTTCCTTCTTGCTTCGGATAAATATCAGTAGCCACAACTTGGTTTTCACCATATATTTTAGTTAAAGTGTGAATCAGCTCTGTCCCAATTTGACCTGAAGAACCTATAACCAATTTTTTACCCATNGAATNTTTAATGTAAACAAAAATATAAAAACTTGACCTTAAAATTAGTTTATCACAGTTGTATTAAAAGGGAACCTGGTAAAATGAAGTTTTTCTACNATTTGAAATAGCTTTAACTTAAACTGGTCTATTTGTAGCTTTTTGATCGCTGAAATAAATACAAAATCATGTTCACTCTTTATATTTTCGTTCATGATAGCTTGTAAAGCCTCCNTATTTATGTTATCCGTTTTATTAAAACACATCAAAATAGGTTTCGGATGGTCCAATAATTCATTTAATGTCTCATTCACTGAGTCAACTTGATCTTGATAAGACGGATGAGATGCATCTACCACATGAATAAGCACATCTGCCTCTCTAACTTCATCTAATGTGGATTTAAAAGACTCTACTAGTTGATGAGGTAATTTTCTAATGAAGCCTACTGTATCCGACAATAAAAATGGAACTTGATTTATTACCACCTTTCTCACGGTGGTATCTAAGGTAGCAAACAACTTATTTTCAGCAAAAACATCCGATTTACTTAACAAATTCATGATGGTTGATTTCCCAACATTGGTATATCCTACTAATGCAACTCTTATTGTATTTCCCCTATTTTTTCTTTGAATAAATTTCTGTTTGTCAATCTTATCTAACTTTAATTTTAGTTGCCCTATCTTTTTATTAATNATTCTTCTATCTGTTTCAATTTGAGTTTCACCAGGCCCTCTCATACCAATTCCTCCCTTTTGACGCTCCAAGTGCGTCCACATTCTTGTTAATCTTGGAAGCAAATATTGGTATTGNGCTAACTCTACCTGAGTTTTTGCATGAGNAGTACGTGCTCTACTGGCAAAAATGTCTAGTATTAAATTACTTCTATCTAAAATCTTACACGATAATATACGTTCAATATTTCGNAGCTGAGTGGCTGTTAAATCATCATCAAAAATCACCAGATCAATATGGTGTTCTTTAACAAAATCTTTTATTTCACCCAGTTTACCCTTTCCTATAAATGTATTTGGTAATGGTTGGTTAAGTCTTTGCGTGAAACGATTTAATACTTTNGCTCCAGAAGTCAGTGCAAGAAAAGCTAACTCATCTAAAAATTCTTGTGTTTGAAGTGAATCTTGTTTTTGATTAACTAAACCAACAATAATGGCCTTTTCAATGGAGGACAAAATACTTAATCTATTCTTTTCTTTCTTGCAGCTATAAAACTTCTCACAAACGCAACCATAGAAAGAGCTGAGGACAAAATCATTATTACTATTCTGAAAATTGCCATAGAATCTTCTCTTCCGAAGGCACCTTTTAATGGCATGAATAATGCNACTAAAACGATTAACGTTAATAGTACTGAAATATGAGCAATTGCCTTATTTTCTTTTTTCACCCCAACATAACAAAGTAAAATCCCTACCCCAAAAAATAATGGTATCAAAGCTGTAACAGATGGTGTTTCAGATGATAAGTAACCCCAAACGCTCATAGATATTAAAATAACCGAATTTACAAGAGATATGATATGTGCTTTCATTTTTTAAATTTTTTCAAAGCTATAAAATGAAAAGGAATTGAATGGTAATGATATAGAAAATTGTTATATCTGAAANTGAAAAAATTAATCTTAATAAGATTTGATTGTTTTTTCATGATTTTTTGGATTTGTAAACACCCATTCTCCTGATGGTTTGCCATTAGTAAAAAGTCCTCTNTACAATTCATGACCGTTGCTGTCGTAAACAATNATGGGCCCATGGGCAACTCCTTTAACAAAATGACCCACGCTTTGAGNTTTTCCATTTCTATGATAAACAATAACCTCTCCATCTTTTTCAACACCCTTGGATTCCTTAATATGATGTGAATTGACCTCAATATTAGGACTTGATGGTGTTCTATTACAGGAAATAAATAGCAGGAAAAAGACACATACAATAAAGTGGCATCTTTTTTGGATATTATAGACTATGAATAGAAAATATTTACTTTTTGGTCTTGTTATCATACTATGTTCGTTTAGCAAATACGCTAGCCATTCATTCCACAGCGCTGATTTTAANATTGAAAATATAAAACCATTTACAATTGGAGAAAAGTTAGNTTATAAAATTGCATATGGAATTATCGAAGCGGGAAATGCAAATTTAGAGGTGAAATCAATTGCGTCAANCCCAGAATGCTTTAGAGTTGTTGCAAAAGGGTATACCAATTTTGCCTTTGATTGGATTTTTAAGGTCAGAGATCATTACGAAAGCATCATTGATTCCTCAAGCATGAAACCCAAATTTTTCATAAGAAATGTAAGTGAGGGAAATGTTAAATTTAATCAGTTCTACACTTTTAATCATAATAAGAGAATAGTAAACACTGGAGAACAGAATATCAAAGTGCCTGATAATGTTCAGGATATGGTNTCTTGTTATTTCTATGCTAGAACATTGAACCTAAAAAACCTCAAAAAAGACACTGTTTTGTCATTTAATAGCATTGTGGACGGAGAAATTTACAATCTTAAAGTGAAATACATCGGAAAAGAACACATAAAAATAGAGGCAGGCCAATTCAATGCATTAAAATTCTGCCCCATTGTACAAAAAGGNAGAATTTTTAAAGAAGAAGAAGACTTAACTGTTTGGATTTCAGATGATTATAACAAAATACCATTATTAGTGAAAGCGAAAATNTGGGTTGGTTCAGTACGTATGGAGCTGGAAAAAATGGACGGTGAACTGAACTCACCAAATCTTCTCGAGTAGTTATCCTGTTAATATTGTTAATAAAAAAAGCAGATTATCTGGCNTGTTTTCAGAGTATAATTGGTTTATTTTAATATATTCACCTTGTTATTAATCAAAAAATTTATAAAAAATGGCATATTCACATACCAATAGTAAAGGAAGTACTTACTATTTACATTCTAAAGATGTAACTTTAAGAGGAGGAAGAAATCAAACAATTTATTATTTCTCAAGAGAAGAAGGATCNAACTCATGTGACTTACCTTCAGGAAANAAAGTTATTGAAAATGAAAGAACTGGATTACCTTTCTTAAAGAAAGCTTAATCAATTTCATCAACGATTGAAAAGCCACTTCAATGAAGTGGTTTTTTTTTGTCTATTTTTATAAAATGGATCTCNTTTTAAACGGTGTATTNTTTGGAATATTCNTNAGTTTTTTAGTTGGTCCAGCCTTTTTTATATTAATCGAAACTAGTATNAAAAAAGGNTTCAAANCAGCNGTTTTTTTAGATGTTGGTATTTTATTAAGTGATGCTTTATATCTTATTGCTTCGCTATTTATCGCTGAAAAAATCAATTATTGGCTATACTCNGTTAGCTACATAAAATATATTGCAGGTGGTATCTTTTTAGTAATTGGTGGGTATTCTATTTTTAAAAATTATTTATCTCTNAAAACAATCCCTAGTTCAAAAGAAATTAAAGAAGTAAATACTTCCAGTGAGAACATCATNATCTATCCTCTTCAACTTATTGCCAAAGGATTTGGACTAAATGCCATTAATCCTGCTGTCCTGGTATTTTGGATTGCGGCATGTACCTATGCTACAAAAGAATTACAAATTCAAGGAGCTGGCTTATTATATTATTTTGGTATTACGATTATAACCTTATTTAGTATCGATTTATTGAAAATATATTTTTCAAGTAAGCTTAAAAATTATTTAAATCCTAAAAATTTATGCTACTTAGGAATCATTGTTGGGTGTGCACTGGTCTTTTTTGGAATTACCATATGTTTCAAAGAAATAAAACTGTAGATGAATTATGATTTCCTAATTGTTGGACAGGGAATTGCAGGTTCCATAATGGGTTTNCAATTAGAAAAGTACAATCAACGATTTCTCATTGTAGATAAAAATGAAAAAATTACTAGTTCAAAAGTAGCTGCNGGTCTAATGCACCCTATGTCCTTTAAAAGATGTGTATTAAATTGGAAAGGGGAAACCCTNTATGACTACAGTCATCAATTTTACACAAAATGCAATGAAATTTTAAGCGATAAAACCTATTGGGAATTTCCATTAGTTAGGCTGTTTCAATCCTATGAAGAACAAAATAACTGGTTAAGTAAAGTATCTACTAAACNATTTGTTCATGTGTTAAGCGAAAGAGAAGAGAAGTTTGATAATATTNACAANCCATTTGGAAATGGNAGATTGAAAAAATCTGCAAAACTAGATGCTAGTGCATTTATTAAAAATGTAAAACTANACTTTGAACGTCAAAATAACTTTAGANAGGAGTCCTTTTCAACTCAAAACATACAGAAGGATGGATACNTTTANAAAAAAGGAAATGATCTATTTAAATACATTATTTTTTGTCAAGGTCCNTTTNTTGANGAATTTAACCCATTCAGCTACCTNCCAATCATTCCAAATAAAGGAGAAATTTTAGAAATTCAATCACAATTTCTGCCCCAATTTATTTTAAGTAAGGGTGTCTTTTCCATNCCAACTGNTGAGGATAAATTTATATTAGGAGCCACTTATAATCACAACGATNTATCAAAAAAAATAACAGAANNTGCTAGATTGGAACTGCTTTCTAAAGTTAAAACGTTTTTACCCCAAAACAANTTTAAAATTATAAATCAAAAATATGGATTTAGACCAACCACCATTGATCGCAAACCTCTCATAGGTAATCANCCCATCTTGAAAAACGCATTTATATTTAACGGAATGGGATCAAAATCAATTCTCATGGCTCCCCTGCTTGGCAAACAGCTTATTGAACACATATTGTTCGATAAAAAACTATCTGAGGCTGTTAATGTATCCCGATTTGATCATTACTTTTCTGCACAACACAAAGAATTATGTTCAAAATTAGTAACTTAATCGCGATTTGTTCGTATTTGATTTTTGGCATGTTTATTGGACAAATAGAACTAGAATTTTAAAATAAAATATCAAATGAAAAATTATACAATATTAATAAAGAGCCTTTTATCTATCGTTTTATGTTGGGGGTTTGCTTCTGCAATTTCTGCTCAATGCATTAAAGGAAACTGTTTCAGAGGACACGGTACCTATGAATGGGAAAATGGTGATTTCTATGAAGGGATGTGGAAGGCTGGAAAACCAGACGGTAATGGTACATTTTATTTCGAAAATGGAGATAATTATGTCGGTAGATTTGCAGAAGGTCTAAAAAATGGCCAGGGTAAATATACTTGGAAAAATGGCAATACGTATGACGGGAGCTGGGCGAAAGATAAGATGAATGGTAGGGGTGAATACTATTGGGCTAAAGAAGGTGCCAAGTTTAATGGTCAATTTCAAGAAGGGCAAATTACTAATATTGAGATTGGTGTCCCTGTTGAAAGTCCTACAGAATTTCCTAAGTAACCAACTCTTATACAGCAGCGACTGCTGCNACNTATAAATTTCCATATTGGCCTTCTAATGACTNNATACAATGGTATAATGTTGNGCCTGTNGTTACTACATCATCNACAATTATAATATTTGATTTTTGACTTAATCGAGAATNAAGCTGGTATTCATTTTCAATGTTCTGCCACCTCTCAAAAACAGTACTCATTGTTTGTGTTTTTAATGAGTTTTTTCTTACCAATAGTTGATTATTAATGTTATAATTTGTTACGCTAGATATTCCCTCAGCAATAATCTCAGTTTGATTATATCCTCTTTTTCNCCTCTTTTTTATACTTGCTGGTACAGGAACTAAAATACAANCTTCATCANCTTTGTGTTNTTTCTTTATTAAGTTACCTAATTCTACACCTAAGACAAAAGCCGCTGTTTTATTTCCATTGTATTTAATCTGATGTAATATTTGTTGAATTACACTGTTTTTTATGAAGCGATAACTAAAATAATGATATTGNATAGAGCTATGGTATAAAAACTTGCTTTGATCATGTAAATCGAAATTTTTAAGCTCCATCCAACACCCAGAACAAATGGCTTTTTCGCTCTGAACAAGTGGAGAACTACAACCAGCACATTGTAGGGGATAAATTAAATTAAGAAAGTCTTTAAACATTCACTTATGAATTAATTTTTAAAAATGATAAGAAAAGAAACTTAAGATTTTTAAAATTGCATGTTATTANATGGAAGAAAAAAAGAAATCAAAACTACCTCTANTACTTAATATTTTGTTAATTCTATCCGTTGGCTTTTTAGCTTTCAAAATAAGTGAATTAACGAAGAAAAATCACCAATTCAAACAAGAATTATTTTCATTAGTAAAGGAAAATGAAGAGATGAATCAGATTATCATCAATCAAGATATTGTTTCTGATGCGGATCAAACTAACCTTAAAGAAAACCTAAAAATGTTACTATTTTCCTATGANAGCCTGGAAGAGAATAACAGCGTGGCTATAGATAGTATAAATAGTCAAAGATTTAAAATCAATGCGTTACTGGAAAAAGTAGAAAAACTNGATAAAAAGTCAAAAAAAGACTGGAGACAGATCTACAAACTAAAAAAAGAAGCAGAAACCCTAAGAGGAATAATGAAGGGTTATATACATACCATTGATTCCTTAAATACACTAAACATTAATTTATCAAATGACTTGACTGATAAAACCAAAAAATTAAATTCTGTTAGCAGTCAAAATAAAAAAATCAAGAAGCAAAATGAAGCACTTCAAAAACAAGTAGCTATTGGGGCNGTACTGCAAATCAACAATGTGCTTTCTAGTGGTATTAGGATTCGAAATTCAGGTACACAAAGTGAAACTACTAGGGCGTCCAAAACTAATATGATTAAAACCTGCTTTTCGGTTGTGGAAAATAAATTAGCTGAAGCTGGTAATAAAGAGATTTTTCTAAGAATCACCAATGAGGATGGAATACTATTGGAGGCCCCCACCCCTCTATCAATAAAAGACAAAGACCAAAAAAAGATTAATATGAGCTCAAAAAGAACCATTAATTATCAAAACGAAAATACCGATTTGTGTATTTACTATGAAGTAGATAATTCCATTGAAGCCGGAAATTACAAAATTGAAATCTTTGCAGAAGGATTTCTAATTGGTAAAACTAGTCTAGGCCTTAGATGATTTTACAAACCAAAAATAAGTGCTATTAAAAATACCACTATAATGAGCACATATTGCCATACGTCTAAAAAGTACATATTATACTTTTTCCAAAAGCGCTTAATTTGTATTATAATTCTATTGATCATGGGTTGTTGCTCGAATTTCCAAGGTCAAAATATAGATACATTAAATACTTCATGGTTTAAAAAAATTTTAAAATCAAAAAATAAATATAATAGTGATTGGAATTTTGAGGAAGAAGATGGTTTTAGATTAGATCAAAAAAAATATACTTCGCTAAAAAATGAGTTTGATTTAGGTGCNTTATTATATATAGAAAATAAGATTAGTAGAGGCAATTTAGAAAGCATTAAAGCTCCGTTTAATNGATACAATTCCGCACAAATAGGAATTAAAAAATACATTAAAACCATTGAAAGCCCAAAAAAGTACTTCAATTTCCAGCTTGGGCTTGGCACTACTTTTCACCATTTAAATTTAGGTAAAAATGAAGCCATTGTNTTAGATGACACTATCACATTTTTTAAGTCTTCAAAAGAAATTAGAAAAAATTTTATGCGTTTTCTTTACCTGACCGTTCCGCTAAAACTAAATTTTAAACCTCTACCTTCTAAAAAGAAAACATTTCAAATAGGGGCATCTATTCAATACCATTTACTATTAAACGGTAAATATGAATTAAAATTCAAAGAACTAAATAATTCAAAAAAAATTAGCACCCTTGGTAAACTACACCATCAAAATCATTTTATTTCAAGTAGAATTCAGCTATCCTATAAAAAAATAGGAGTGTATGTTGAAAATGGAATTACCTCAATTTCTACAATTTTTCAATCTCCATATAGCTTAAGTTTTGGAATAGTCTTATGCAGTTACCACTAAAAAAAATCATACTTATTTTTATTTTACCTGCGGTGTATCTAGGTTGTAATTTGAATGAATATGACCCTTCTACATATAAGCCTAAAGCAAAGACGGATTTTGGTCAAATATTATTTTCTCTTCCAAAAAAATATTGGAACCATCCCATTGGAAATGAATTAAATAGTCAGTTTGAACGCNTAAATAAAGCTACCCCGTTGCCTTATGAAAAGTATTTCGAAATTGACTTTATAGTTCCAGAAAACTTAGTTAATAAACTAAAAAATAAAAGCTGTATTGTCGTGGTGAAAATTGACCCAAGCCAGCCAAGCTTTATTAAGCCAACCTATATTNGAGACTTATGGGCTAATGGCCAACTAGTAGCTGAACTTTCCTTTAAAAATACGGATAGGGCATTGCACTACTTTTCAACCTCAAGTTCAGAATTGATTAAAGAAATTAATACCTTTTATTTTCAATCCATTTTAATGGGTTACTCAAAAAATAACATCATTAATACGAATACGNACAAAAAATTCAAGTTGAATATAAAAGCACCGAAAGAAATGAAATTGAATAAAAAATCAAAACACTTTTGGTGGTTTAGCCAGCTAGAAATGAAAAAAGATCAAAATGGATCACATGAAATTCAAAAAGGCATAGTAATTTATAATTCGCCCTATACAAGTGAAAATCAATTCACCGTCAACTATCAGCAGCAAATAAGAGATTCCATTAGCAAGATGTATTTAAAAGGTACAACAAAAGACTCTTATATGATTTCTAGAAATGATGATCTTGCTCCTATGCAAAGTGAAGCCATGTACATCAATAACAAATACGTATTTAAAACAACCGGGGCTTGGAAGATGGTAAATGATAAAATGGGCGGACCCTTTATCAATTACGCTTTTCTATCGGAAAATAACAGAGAAATTATCAATATAGATGGATATGTTTATGCCCCTAACTTTAAAAAATCAAAACTAATTAGAGAATTAGAAGCTATTATATACTCTGCGCTAAACTAAGAGACCTATTTCCTCCAGTAAAATGTGTCTGTCAATGGCTGATTTTTTGATTTTAAACCTAATTTCCTTCGCATTTTTAAACGATTCGTCTTCAATAAATAATTTATTTCCATTGGTTTTGAGCACCAAAATTCCTATNTCACTCATTTTGATTTGCTTTACCTGTTCCCAACGTACAACGTCAGGTTGATTTGAAAAATAAATAATGGCCTTATCATTTAACATGATTTTAAAATGNTTCTTTGCNGTGATCAAAAAGACAAATCCTTCTACCANAATCATTAAAAGAACCCAGCTAAAAACAACAGAATCCTTTGCNTATATATTCAACATNACNATTAGAGGTAAAAAAATAAAAAAAGGCATCAACTCATTAGTGAGTAATTTACCCCAACCATTTCTTGTAAAAACATACCCATCATTATTTTTTAAAAGCGCATAATTTTTCCAACGCCAAACCAACCGAAAAACAAAAAGGATAAACAATAAAAGACTTACCATTAATGTGATTTGAGAATAAAATGGAATGACTAAGTCTAAATCTTGATGGTAGTGAATAAAGGTGGTGACGGCAAATGAAATAGCTATAATTACGCTAATGGATCGAAACAATCTATTCATTAATACTCGTAATAATAATTGCTTTCACACCTAAAAATATAATCGCAATCCTCTAGGACAATATCCTGAAGAGTAAGCATGGCAGCTATGGCAATTTGAGAATAATTTTGAGATGCATTTTTGAAATTTCCATACTCATGAGTCCACATCCATTTAATCAACTCCATTCCATCGATTGGCTCTTCAAGTTGTGTTACCAGCTTTTGAACATTGTAAGCGCCTGCATGATAAATATGTAGTACAAAAAGTTTAAACCATAATTCATCCCCAGTTGGCTCAAAATCACCTAGCTCACATAATATCCTATAAGCTTGAGGGATACAAATTGTTTTTAAAAGTTCACTGGCAGCATAAGCTGACTTATCAAAGTTTTTTCTTTCATCTACAGTGCTATTCACGGTAAGCCCCATTTTCCTAGCTACTTTTTTCATCAACTGAAATGGTCCATAAGCTCCCGCATTTGAATATCTAATTTTTGCAGGGCTTTCAATAAGTAATATGGACTGAGCATACCATGGATCAACATGGTTTTCATCAAAAATATCAATAGCCATGGAAATGCTAGGTATCACTTCTTCTATTAGATAAAAATCTTTCTTCCCTGAAGTAATGTAAATTCTAGTATTACTATCTAAACAATTATAGTTGATCACAGAGTCTTTAAATTCAGTTTTCTCATCCTCTGTTTGGCAAAACCAAGCCTCTTTCTCCACATACCCAAGGATTTTTCTATTATGAGCTACATTCACGATACAAGTATCACTACTCATATTCATCACTAACTTCCAAAACTTGGATTGAGCTAACGTATCCCATCGCTCTATCATTATTATCTCAGGATCTATCACGGTATGACTGCAACTGTCTTCGGAACAATAAACATCAATCAAGTTTTGTGCTGATGCAGAAAACGAAAGAAAAAAGACAAATAGTAAACTTATAATTCTCATATAATTCCAAAAATATAAGAAAATATTAGGCTGTATTTTTAATCTCCTATCAAATCTTAAGAAGTCAATGTGAATAATTAAAGCTGGGTCAAAATTTCACCCGCTTTTTTTAAGGTTTCATCTTTTTTTGCAAAACAAAATCGCAAGAATTTCTGATCTATTTTTGCATGGTAGAAAACTGAAATTGGGATACTTGCNAGTTTATTTTCTATAGTCATCTTCTTAGCCATTTCAATATCTGGNAGCGAAGATATTTCTTCATAATTNAGTAATTGAAAATAAGTCCCTTTGGATGGAACTGNTTTAAATCTAGATGCATTTACCATTTCTATAAAAAGCTTTCTTTTTTTATTGTAAAAAGCACTTAACTTCAAGTAATTCTCTTCATCCTTAATGTATTCAGCAATAGCCAATTGAAAAGGGTGATTACATGAAAAAACATTAAACTGATGAACTTTTCTAAATTCATGCATTAGATTTTCAGGTGCTAATACATAACCTAATTTCCATCCCGTAACATGAAAGGTCTTGCCAAATGAAAAAACAGCAATGGCGCTACTTGCTAATTTAGGATACGAGACTACAGACTGAGGAGTATGGTCGTCATACACAAGGTGTTCATACACTTCATCACTTAGAACTATAATTCCCGTATCTGAAATAATTTTCTCTAATGCTATAAAATCTCTTTTAGTAAGCACTGAACCAGTAGGGTTGTGAGGGGAATTAATGATAATCATCCGTGTCTTTGGGCTAATTAATTTTTTAACCTCCTCCCAATTAATAGCAAAATCCGGTGCCTGAAGTTGAAAAAACACAGGTTTACCTCCACAAATCTCAATAGCTGGCTCATAACAATCATATGCTGGTGTAAATAAAATTACTTCATCATTTTCTTTTATTATAGCGGAAATAGCTGTGTAAATAGCTTGAGTTGCTCCAGCTGTAATGGTAATTTCTTTTTCCACATCATAAGAAGCATTGTACATCGCATTAACCTTCTCATATATAGCTTCTCTTAAAGGCAACGCGCCTTGCATNGGTGCATATTGATGTGGTCCTTTTTTAATGTACTTAATNGCTAAATGCTTTAATCGCTCATCTACATCAAAGTCTGGAAATCCCTGAGATAAATTAATAGCTCCATGATCGTTGGCCAGNTTTGACATAGTGGTAAAAATAGTAGTTCCAATTTTTGGTAACTTAGAATGAATATGGTGATTATAGTAGGGCATTATTCTGCAGTTTGATTTGTATAAACTTCGATCCCTATATTCATTAAATCTACAAGCTGGGTATCTCTCATGGCTTGATTTAAATTGAGCCTGTACACTCCTTTCAACGGAAATTTAACTCTTTCNTAAAGAGGAAATTTATGTTTTACCAATAATCCTGATTTATCACCAGTCCAATGGCCATAATCATCTGAAAAATAAAATTCAAACGTATCTCTTCTTGCCTTATTATTTGGGAAAACTAGATCCGAAAAAAGAAAAATATTAGCCCATTTATATGATGTAGTATGACGTATGTTCAATTGAACAGTGTATGACTTTGTGGTGTCTTCAATTTCCCAGTTAAAAAACACACTATCTTTAAATGACCAAGTAGTATCTTTAATTTCTTGGAAAGAAGTGTATAATAAATTGTCATTCTTACAGCTGAGACATGTTAGCAACAGAAACAACGAATACCCTAGTAAACTCAATTTTTTCATTTCTTTCTTTTTTTTGATCCATTTCTCTTTTTAAATCTCTTATTAAAACGGTTAATNTCATCAGATAAAATAGAACTTGAATGTTCATTAGAGGCAGAATCAAATTCCATATTTTTTANCTTGTTTACAGCTTCTCCTTCATCCATTTTTTTATGTAACGCCTTGACTTCGTCCACATGAAAATTTACCATATTGGATGTCTTGGTGTCTTGGTTTTTAATNACATACCACATCATTTTTCGAAATACGTCTGTCTTTACATGAATAGCTTTTTCTGTTTTGGAAATCAACTTTCTTTTTGCAGACGGAAAAGTATTCAAGATTTCTACATATTGATCTAACTCAAAATTTAAACAACACTTNAGCTTACCACATTGACCTGCAAGCTTTTGAGGATTTAGTGCCAATTGCTGATANCTAGCTGCCTTTGTAGTAACCGATCTAAAATCAGTCATCCATGTAGAGCAACAAAGTTCTCTTCCACATGAACCTATTCCTCCAAGTCTGGCAGATTCTTGTCTATGACCTACCTGTTTCATCTCCACTTTAATACTGAAATCTTCTATCCATTTTTTTAATAAGTTGCGAAAATCAACTCTTTTATCAGCCGTGTAATAAAATGTTATTTTTTTACCNTCTGCTTGTATTTCAGCATCACTAATTTTCATTATTAAGCCTAAATCTGAAGCTATTATTCTAGCCTTTAGCATATAATCATCTTCTTTTTCTCTAATCTTTTTCCAACTCATTATATCCTCCTTATCTGCTTTTCGAATAATTTCTGGAAATCTATTAAATATCTTTTCTGCCTTTTTACGTCTAATTTGAAATTGGACTAATTCTCCTGTTAAGCTTACCGTCCCCATATCCTTTCCATGAGAAGTACTTATCAACACTAAATCACCCACTTGTAAAGGCAATTTATTACTATTTAAACCAAAATCTTTTCTGCCATTTTTAAAACTTAGTTCTACAACATTTTGTTGGGCGGGTTGAAGTGTATCAAAATCTGACAGCCAATTATATACTGATCGTTGGTTGCACCCATTGNTTAAACATGAGCCATTTCCCTTACATCCTTTTGGAATTCCTTTATTTTTACAAGTAGAACAATTCAACTTTTTGAATTCATTTNGAATTTCTGATCAATTTATATAATTGCAGTGAAACATCTAACATAGTAATTTTAATATTAGCGTTTCTTTCTACGTGATAATANGCCTCATTTATTACCTCGTTCAATCCAATGATGTTTTTATGGTTTATAAAAGGCTTGAACTTCATTAAAAATTGTTCTTCTTCAAGACTTAANCCATCCATGGACAACATATAATGATTGGTAATGCANTGTCTAAATAATTCCAACGTGTATNTAAGAAACTCTTTATTTGTTTCTCTTCCTCTTTTAGAGAAATCATTAACCCAATCTATAGTATCTGAAATATTTCNTGAGTAACACAACCTCATCCATTGGACAAACTGAGCTAAAAATTCTTGACTTTTTTCATTGTTAAAGTGTTTGTATATAGCCTTATGTAAGTTACCTCCAGCACTTTTTGAAAGCATATTAGCATCATTTTCTTCCACATTAAAATGAGATTGTAAATACGTACTAACAAAAGTGTTTTCAAGGGGAGGAACTNTGATTTGCTGTAATCTNGANGAAATGGTTTGTAGTAATTGCTCNGAACGATCGGANACAAAAATCAAATTTGTTTNTTCAGGAGGTTCTTCTATNAGCTTAAGTAGTTTATTGGCGGCTTGNNCATTCATTAACTCTGGAAGCCANATAATCAATATCTTTTTTCCNCCTTCATAAGATTTTAACTGCAATTTTTTAATGATCTCATNGCCTTCTTTAACTCCAATAACACCTTGTTTATTTTCATTACCCATTTTAGCATACCAAACCTGTTTTCCTATGGAATGATATTCCTNTACCATACTTACAAAACTAGCTCTTTGATCATCTGAAACTTCCGATTTTTCTGATTTAGAAAGGTGTATAGGAAATGAAAAATGTAGATCAGGNTGATTAAAATTATCTATCTTTTTACAAGAAGAACATTGACCNCATGGGCCACTATTAACCTCTTTACATAACAAAACTTTTGCAAAAAACATGGCCAACTGAAAGTGACCTGAACCTTCTTTACCACCAAATAATAAGGCATGTGGAACTCTGTTAGTTAAGTATAACTGTACAAGTTGGTTTTTTAATTGAAGATGTGCGTTGTCGTTTTCAAAAAACACATTTCAAATGTAATTAATCTTCTAGATTTAAAACATTNTCTTGTTGTAGGGATTCTGTAATGTTCAGAATTTCATTATTACTTAGCTCTGGTAAAATAAAGGATGAGGTTTTGACTAATAACGGATACATCACTGATTCTTTTTTTATTTCGCTACTAATAATACTATTTTTAGTATCCCACTTTTCAAAAAAGTATATTCCAGCCAACANAAAAAGGAGAACCTTTAACACTCCAAAAACAATTCCTCCAATTTTATTTAACTGCTTTAATTGAATAAAGGCTAGCATTTTTTCAATGACTTTAGAAAGTAAAATACCCAGCACCACTATAGTTGTGAATAGGATGGCAAAAGAGATAATGGGTATGTAGGTGTCTGAAACTTTACCTTCTAATAAAAAAAAGACTAAATCTCCATGNTGGATTCCCATNTAAATCCCAATAGCTAANCTTATNATTCCAAGAACCTGAGAAATTAGCCCTTTTTGATANCCATTATAAACTCCCCATAGTANAGGCAAGGTAAGTACTACATCTAACCACATACAACCAAAACTATACGTTATTATTTATTGGATTTTTTACTTCACCAATAAATATTCACATACTCAAGTAAAAAACTACCTAATGATTAACACTTTTCCTTTTGCCTTACTGTACCCATCTTGTGAGGTAGCAAAAAAATAATACACACCAGAAGGGACAAATTCATTTTCTAAATTCTTTCCA
The DNA here is from genome assembly GCA_002694645.1 of Crocinitomicaceae bacterium. Lineage (GTDB taxonomy): Bacteria > Bacteroidota > Bacteroidia > Flavobacteriales_D > Parvicellaceae. The sequence goes on from NZMV01000034.1 coordinate 17,151, forward strand.
TTCCAAATGGCCTGCCCCCCCTCTGAGACTAAATTATGTATTAGTATTCCGTTTGCATCCGTGACTTTCACTTCAGAATTTCTCATCATTCCTTTTATGGCAATATTTCCAAAATAATTTTCTCTTNCCGGATTGGGATATACTTCTAAAGGTTGAAAGGAAAAATTAGATTCGGTAGCTGAAGATTTAAATCCTTGTATACCATCATCAGAAGCAATGTAAACCTCACCTGTGTTGTGATTTAAAGCAAGGGCATTTACTTGATCACTGAATAATGGGCTGTTCAAAGATGAGAATGAATAGATGGTATTTGTCCCGTCTTCGGACATCAAAAATAATCCTCCACCACTAGTAGCAATCCATTTTCGATTAGCTCCATCAATTTCTATATCATTAATGATCTGATTTTCAAGCAAATATTGAATGGTNCCATTTTCTTCAATTAANATTCTTTGAGCATTATAATTTGATTCATTAAAAATAGGGTAAGAGCTGTAGAACTGNACNGGNCCATTNTCTGTTCCAATCCATATCACTCCATCTAAATCAATAGNTACTGTATTTACATATGAACTNGGAAGNGAACCATTTCCATTAGANGTAGTAACAAANGCATACTCGTCATCTGAATCATCAAGAGGGGTTTGATTAAAATCGTAGACTACTAANCCTANTCCTTTNACAATCATCCATACATAACCATACTGATTATCCACTATAAGACTTGTACACAACTTATCTGCAGCTTGGTTTCCACANTAGAACGATTGCCATTCACCTTCAGAAGTCATCACAGATAGTGGTGAATTNGTATAAGGGTTAGAAACCCATAAATTTCCTTGTGAATCAAAGGCTGATGACGAAACCAATACGTTACTATTTTGCCCTATTCTTGGCTGAAGCGTTGAGTTGTAATGGGAATAACGCTCTACAAATTGACCATCTCGAAAATGCAGTAAACCACCCCCATATGACGAAGCATAAAATTCATTTTCATAACTATGATGTGGAGTAACTGAGAGAATATCAGAAACCGTATCAATATCTTGTTCCATTTCAGTAACCGTAATCTGATTATACATCGTCCATTCACTCTGATTATAAGCATATATTCCATGCCAATTGAATGTTTTATTCCAATTGGTTCCATCTACTCTACCTGCTGACACAAATAAATAATCCTTTTCGCAGGATAGGTGAAACGCTTCGTTGGTATATGGGCCATTGTTTGCAATTTCTAGTGAATTAAAATTGTCTGTTAAACGATGAAAACCTTTTTTTTCATCCGCTAACCAATAATAGTCCGTTGTAATGTGAAAGTCATTTGGAGTTATGCCCGTTCCATTTAAAGCGTAAAATAATACTGAAGTATCTTGCAATGACGTTAAATCCATTTCATAAAGCGTCACATAAGAGGATGTAGCAACTACTAACTTTTGATCAATAAATCTTACGTTCCTTAATTCTTCACTAGGTTGGTTCATAATAATATGCCACTGGCCATTGTAGCTGTATATTATATTTTGATTTCCAAATGCTAGGAAATTATCTCCTACAGATTCAAGGTTTTCTATATTTCCTGAAGGAGATTGTGGTATTAAATTCCAATTATTGTAATCTGAAAGGAAGTTGGAATTACGGGAGGCAGCAAGAATACCCAAATCTGTTAATGCAAATATAGAATCCGTAGAAACGTGAATGTCTTTCACTTTCATTTGGGTGTTGTTTTGACCAATTATATAAGTGTCTTTAACCTCTTCTCTAATGAGATCAATAACCACTATTCCAAACCCTGTACAAACAAAAACAAACTGATCACGAACGTACAATTCATTTATCGTTTTATCCCCAATGAGAGTGCTATTTAGTATAGCAGACATATTTATAATTTCACCATCTTTAATTAAATCTATATTGCTAGAACNATAACCAATTACTAATGTGTTGTATCGATCACTACCTACAATTTGAGTAATTCCTGTCTCGCTAAGACCATTCACTTTTGAAAAACGAGTGATTTCATTTGTATTTGTATTTAACTCAACTAAAGAATATGGAGTTGATGCGTATATAAGATCATCTACTTGAGCAATTTCTNTGGCCTTTGAATAGGGTAAATGATCTCTCCATGTTTCTACTGAAAAATGGCTTTGAGCCAAAAAAGGATGATTACATTGAATGTAAATACATATAAGAAGAAATATCGTAATTATTTTACTCACAGGCTACAAACTAAATAAAATCAAAATTATTATGGTAAAATAATTCTACTTTTGTGATATGGCTCCGTAGCTCAACTGAATAGAGCACTGGATTTCGGCTCCAGCGGTTGCAGGTTTGAATCCTGCCGGGGTCACAATATAAATAGGTTGCTTCTGTAACCTATTTTTTTTTTACCCACTAAGCTTTTGGATAAAACCTTTTTTTGTATCAAATTATGTACTAAATTGTGATTAAATAACTAAGTCATGAAAAAAACAATACTTCTATTTTTAACTTTTTTAACCTATCAATTTACTTTTTCTCAATGTCATTATGTAGTTGACATGCAGGACTCTTATGGAGATGGTTGGAACGGTGCTCAAATCAATGTATCTATTAATAGCATATTAATAACCAGTTTTACCGTACCATCTGGGGGAAGTAGTGCAATTGACTCAATAAGTACTTACACGGGTGACAACGTAAGTTTTGATTTTGTATCTGGAACATGGGATACCGAAATTACCTACACTATAACTGCTCCTGATGGCAGCACAGTTGGTTCATACGGTCCTTACCCTACAAACTCTGGTAATGATGGTCCGATATGGTCTGGAGTTTCTAACTCAACTTGTGCACCTCCTGCCTGTTTAGACCCATACGGTTTAGTAATTACAGGTACTACTTCCAGTTCAGTTGACCTTTCGTGGACGGCAGGTCCTAATGCTGGTTCTTACACTGTAGAATATGGAACATCNGGATTTNCTCAAGGAAGTGGTTCAACTACAACATCAACAACCACTACAGCTGCTATTTCTGGACTAACTTCCTACACCATGTATGATTTTTATGTGCAGTCAGATTGTCAAGCATCTGGAAATGGAACAAGTAATTTTACTGGACCTATTTCTGTTTCCACTTGTCCAGGTGCAGCACCTTATCTTGAAACTTTTGACCCTGGCATGGCTCCATGTTGGATTCAAGATCAAAATGATATTTTCGATTGGACGCTTAATGCGGGTACTACCGCCTCAAATCCAACTGGGCCTAGTGATGACATAACTGGTGGAGGTAACTACATTTATATAGAAACTTCTGCTCCAAGAGCACCTGGAGACAGCGCGATTTTACATACGCCTGCAATTGACCTTACAGCAGTTTCTGTACCTCAGCTTAAATTTTATAGCCACATGTTTGGTGCGTCTATTGCTGAACTAAGAATCGATGCATCTACAAACGGAGGTACATCTTACAGCAACATATTTAGTAAATCAGGGGATCAAGGAGACCAATGGGTTGAAGAACTTGTTGATTTATCTTCTTTTTCAGGTTCCGTAGAATTTAAAATTACAGCCTATGTTGGAGATGATGGGAGTGGAATTCAATATTGGGGAGATATTGCTATAGATAACTTTGAAATTAGAAATGCCCCAACATGTCCTAAGCCTAATAATGTGATAATAAGTAACTTAACATCAACCGGAGCTGATTTTTCATGGACACCAGGCGGAACTGAACCATCATGGAATATTGAATATGGAGCCGCAGGTTTTACATTAGGAACTGGCACATCATCTACAGTGACCAATACTTCTTATTCTGCNTCTGGACTATCTTCGGGGACTGATTATGAATTTTATGTCCAGGCAGTTTGTGGTAGTGGAGATTTAAGTAACTGGGAAGGCCCCATTAGTTTTTCGACCCCCCCTACTTGCGGAGATAACTTCGGTCCCTATTGCTATGGCGCTGGTGCATTTACTGTTTTCACCGCGGTAGCTTCGACTCCAGGTGATTTCATTACGCTAAATATTACTGCAGGCGAAACAGANGTTGGATATGACAATCTACAAATATATGACGGGGTAGGTAACACAGGCAATTTACTNTACGATGCNGATGGTGATCATTCTGGTGTTTCTATATTATCCACTACAGGCACTATTACTATGTACATTGACGGNGATGNTATNTGGAATTGTGTAGACGGAATTGGNGGGCCTTATGTGCCGATTGAAGCTACGCTAANTTGTACGACCCCTTCAGCCATAGATATGGCTGGTATGGCCGTTACTACATCTCCAACTTTGATTCTAGCAAATGGACCATTTGTAATTTCTGGAGAACTTCAAAATATGGGGCTTAATACCGTCACTTCTATGGATATCAATTACGCTATAGACGGTGGAACGGCAGTTACGGAGTCAGTATCTGGGCTAAATCTTGGCACAGGAGATATTCATCCATTTAATCATAGTACCAGTTGGAGCCCAACTGCGGCAGGAACCTATGATATTGCAGTGTGGGCTAGCAATATTAATTCCACNAACGACATGAATAATTCTAATGATACAGCATACGCAACCGTCACCGTTTATGACAATGCCACATTGAAAAGGCCTATGCTGGAATCCTTTACAAGTTCTACTTGTGGACCTTGCGTTGCAGGAAATCAAAACGTAAGTGCTATTACCGCTAACTATGCTCTTGACCAATACAGCATATTGAAATATCAAATGTCTTGGCCAGGTTCAGGAGATCCTTACTACACCCAAGAAGGGGGAGACAGAAGAAATTACTACAGCGTAAACGCGGTACCTGATTTAGTGGTAGATGGAAACTTTTGGCAAGACAACTCAACAGCCCTAACAGCCCAAGTAATGGATGACGCTTTAGCTATTCCAGCTTTTGTAGAGTTATCATCTTTTTTTACCGTTGACAACCAAACTGTTGATATTAACGTGAACATAAATCCATTAGGAGATTTTACNAATTCATTGACTTTATATATAGCCATTTTTGAATACATGACATACAACAATGTGGGAAGTAATGGTGAAACTCAATTTGGTTATGTGATGAAAAAAATGGTGCCTGGTTCTAGTGGTTTTTCGTTAAGCCCATTACAAGATGGAGTGCCTGTTAATGAAAACTTTTCTTACACTTTCCAAGGAAGTTATGTTTTACCTCCTGATGCGAACTCTCCAATTGATCACTCTAGCAGTCACTCAGTAGAGGATTTTAATAACCTAGGAGTTGTTCTTTGGATTCAGGACGATGCTACAAAAGAAATTGTACAATCTGCAGAAGCTATTCCAAGCTCAACCGGAATTGACAACCATGGCGTTGAGAATGCCTCATTAATGGTGTTCCCTAATCCTGCACGGGAATTCGCTACTCTAAAAGTTAATGATCAAAATGCCAATAATGGTCAGATTGAAATCACCAATTCCTTAGGCGAAATTGTTTATGCTAAATCCATTGATGTAATTGGAAGTTCTATCAATATAGATCTCTCTACATTAAGTAACGGTATATATAATATATCTTACAAAAACAGTGGAGTAACCTTGTACAAGAAGTTACAAGTCATGAAATAAACTCAACATTATAATTTACAAAGGCCTGTAATGCAGGCCTTTTTTTATTTATTATTTTAACTTTATTGCCATTAATCAGTAAATAATTAAGATTGAATAGACTTACCAACTTTCTCATATGCGCAATAGGAATAGTTGTGATATTAATCTATGGACAATATGTTTTAGTTCCTTTTATTTTTGCTCTAGTATTATGGTTTACTGTTCGAATTTTCACTGCAATTACTCAAAAAATTCCATTTTATGGGAAAATGGTACCCAACGGGGTTAAAAAAATAATTTCAACAGCTATCATCTTTTTAGTGCTGTTTGTTTCGTCCCAAGTAGTGCTCAGTAGTTTTAATAACATTATTAAATCACATCATGACTATGATGATAACATAGCCAAGATCATTTTGACGCTAAACACCACTTTTGATATCGATGTTGAATCTTATGTTGAGGATAACATGGCAACGTTAGATTTTAAAGCCATAGCGGGGGAATTATTTAATGCTATTTCCACTATATTAAGTAGTGCTTTGATGATTCTTCTATTTGTCGTTTTTATATTTATTGAAGAGACACAGTTTCATAAAAAACTACAAAAGGTTTTCACTAAAAATGAAAAGAAGTACNCTTCCTTAATGGAAACACTTTCAAAAATTGAATGGTCTGTAGCCAGATATTTAGGCATCAAAACCTTAGTTAGCTTAATTACNGGTTTTTTTAGCTATCTCGTATTTGCTTTTTGCGATTTGAATTTCGCTGTATTTTGGGCATTTCTTATCTTTTTGTTAAACTATATTCCAACTATTGGCTCTCTGTTAGCTACTATTTTTCCTGCTGTATTCAGTTTGCTTCAGTTCGGNGACTTTAGTATAGGATTGATTATCTTTTTTGTTGTTGGTTTTATTCAAGTAATTATCGGNAANTTTCTAGAACCAAAATGGCTCGGAAATTCTATGAATATTAGTCCATTGCTAAGTATCATTTCNCTTGTTTTTTGGGGTGCAATTTGGGGTACTACNGGAATGATAATAAGCGTACCTGTCACTGTAGTGATTTTGATCATACTTAGTAAATTCGAGTCCTATCAATCATTAGCCATTTTACTCTCGGAAAAGGGTGAAATCAATGGAGAAANTTAAGTTAGACAAAGCGTACTGGGATAGCCGATACCAATCCGATAATATTAAGTGGGATATTGGATATGTTTCTCCCGCCATAAAAAATTGGTTTGACATTCAAGAAAATAAAAACTTATCTATTTTNATACCTGGTGCTGGTTCAGGATATGAAGTTTCTTATGCTCATCAATTAGGTTTTAAAAAGGTATTCTACATGGACATATCATCTGAAGCTGTCAACCTATTTAAATCAAAAAATACATCATTTCCAGAAAATAGAATTTTATCTACAGACTTTTTTGATCTTAATCTGTCATCCTATTTTGATGTCATTATAGAGCAAACCTTTTTTTGTGCACAAAGTCCATCTAAAAGAGTAAAATATGTTAAAAAAACATATGATATATTGAAAAAAAAAGGGCAGATAGTTGGGCTTTTATTTGCTATAAATTTTCAAAAAGACGGCCCACCTTTTGGAGGAGATATAATGGAGTACCAAAAACTATTTGAACAAAAATATGAGATTAATAAACTTCAGATTTGCAATACCTCTATACCTGAGAGAGCAGGAAGCGAAATTTGGATGGAGTTAACTAAAAAAAGTTAATNCATTTGAGTCAATAGATCTTCAGTTAATTCCAAATTATGGTAAACTGCATTTACATCGTCATCTTCTTCCATCTTATCTATTAATTTCATTACTTTTTTAGCGTTTTCAACATCAAGTGCANTTGAATTTAGAGGTAATCTCTGCAACTCTGTATTACTCACATCCCAACCTCTTTTTTCTAATGCAGATTGCATGGTACCATACTCATCAAAACTAGTTTGAATGATAATATCATCGTCCATTTCAGTTAACTCTTCTAGTCCAAAATCTATTAAATCCATTTCTACTTCTTCTAAATCAACTGCATCAATAGAATCTTTCTTAACTGTGAATATTCCTTTCCTTTCAAATAAAAACCCAAGAGAACCTTTTGTACCCAANTTACCTCCGTATTTATTAAAAATAGATCTAACTGAAGCAACCGTTCTATTATTGTTGTCTGTTGTGGCTTCTACAAATACCGCTATTCCGTTAGATGCATATCCCTCAAAAGTGATTTCTGCAAGATTTGCGCCCTCTCCACCAACACCTTTTTTAATTGCTCTTTCTATAGTGTCTTTGGGCATGTTAGCCCCCTTGGCATTTTGGACCGCTAATCTTAAGGATGGATTGGTATCTACGTCTCCTCCGCCATCTCTTGCNGCTATAGTCAGCTCCTTAATNACTCGAGTAAAAACTTTTGCTCTCTTTTTNTCCTGAGCTGCTTTTCTATGCTTTATGTTAGCCCATTTACTNTGACCTGCCATGTTTATATTTTATGGCTTAAAAATAAAAATTATAGCGAATTATAACTTACAATCTGTTTATATGACGTTAATTTGAATAAACTTTAGTAGTGAAAAGAGAGACTATTAATTACAATGATCTTTACGCGGAAACAAAAGGACTACTTGACCNAACTGTTCCTTTATACACTAACTTAGGAAATTTTGCTGCTCTCTTAAAACATAAATCGAATTGGTTTTGGGTAGGTTTTTATGANGTGGTAGGACAGCAACTTATTTTGAATGCTTTTCAGGGCCCCCCAGCTTGTGTAAAAATNCCTTATGGAAAAGGCGTTTGTGGAAAATCATGGGAATTAGAGACATCTATTATAGTAGATAATGTAAATGAGTTTGAGGGTCANATCGCCTGTAATGAGGCNTCCAAATCAGAAATTGTNATACCCATTTTTGATTCAAAAAAAAATATAGCATTTATTTTAGATATTGATCACCACACTTTTAATGCATTTAGTAAGANAGATGAAATTGGAATCAAAAAGTCAATTAGNTTGATAGAATCCTTGTTATGAAATACATNAATTTTATTTTACTTTATTTTCTAGTTAGCTGTGCTCAACAAACTCCATTAACAGGTGGGCAAAAAGATGTTACTCCTCCACAATTAGATAGTTTNAGAACTCATCCTTCAAGTTTAGCTACATCTTTTAATGAAAAGGAGGTAGAATTGGTTTTTAATGAAAACATTCAAGTTGGAAATGGGAAAAGAGATTTAATCACAAGTCCTACCATTTACCAATTGGAAACTAATGTGGTTAAAAATAAATTAATCATAAAATGGAAAGATTCGCTAAGCATAAACACTACATACCAGNTTNATTTTCNAAACTCTATTGCAGATTTAACAGAAAAAAATACGCTTTCTAACTTCAAATTTGTTTTTTCAACNGGAGATAAAATTGAGAATGGAAAATATGAAGGGGAAATAATAGAAATGCCTCACGATCAAAAAGGAGAGGGTTACCTTGTGCACCTAAAACACGTTAGCGATACGTTATTAAACTACAAAACATACAGTAATAAAGATGGAGTTTTTGAATTTGATTTCATTCAACCTGGTCATTACCTAATCGGTGGTTTCAACGATGAAAACAATAATTATGAACTTGATAGTTTAACTGAAAATGTATTTTTCAATATTGATACCATAACTATTATAGCTGATAGTTTGCTGAAAGGGAATCAAGTCAGCTTTAAACCNGTTCAAAAAGTAAATATTGAAAAATCATCTCTTGATCCATATGGGAAAATAACCTTGGAATTTAACCAAACCGTAGATTCCTGTTCCATANTTGATACTATTTCTCAAGTATCATTTCANTCTTTAAAAAAAGCTAAAACGCATACCTTTTTTATAAATGACACGCTAGACAAGTACTTCCTATTGGTTACTAGCCCAAAACAAAATTTCNGCAAAAAGATGATTTTAGCCAATACAGAAAAAAAACCTAAGGAATACCAACTCACATTTAAAGAAAAACAGGAAAAAAAATGGAAATTATCAAAGCGCTATCAACTGCATTTTAATCAATATTTAAAAGAGATTGACACCAGTAAAATAATCTTATTACAAGATTCTACAAAGT